>CAZRKU010000032.1:29646-31918 GCA_964600685.1 uncultured Frigidibacter sp.
ACCGTGACCCGGCCGGCATCGGCGAGCGTCAGTTCGGGCACCAGCCGCCAGCGGGTCAGCGATCCGGTCAAAAGGCCCGCCCCGGTCATCTGGCTGATGGCGATGGCCGCCATGCCGGAGAGGCGGGCGCGCTTCGGGTCGACGCCGGTGCCAAGGGCCGCGTGAACGATCTGATCGTAACGGCCGAGCGCCAGAAAGCTCATGCCCGTGGCCAGCGCCGACAGAGCCCACTGGCCGGGACTGACCGAGCCTGCCGCTGCACGCACCTCCCGCCAGTCGAGGGCTGCAAGGCCGTCGCGCGCGAGATACAGAACGACCAGTGCGATCCCGAAGGGAAGCCCGCGCCGCAGGAGGGCGGGATCGGGAAACCGTCCGGCCACCGGCCAGCCTTGCACCGAGATGTCACCCTCCCTTGCCCGCCGCACCCTCGCCCCCCCCCCGCCGCTTTTGCCGGGGGAAGCTCGCATGAACGGGTTAGCAAAGGTCTAAGGACAGCGGGCGAAGCGCGGGGCAAAAAGCCGGCATTTGAACGGAAACGCGGCCCGTCCGGGACGGGCCGCGCCTGCAGCACGAAGGAGGGGCAAGGCCAGCCTCAGACTTCGGTCATGATCTGACGTTTGGCTTCGGCCATCAGCTCTGCCATCTTGTCCCGGAGCGTCGCGGCATCGGTCTGGTCGCCCAGATCGGCCGCCACCTTGCGGAACACGTCCTCGTCGCCCGCTTCGGCGAAGTCGGAGGCGATGACCTCCCTGGCATAGGCGGCGGCCGCATCGCCAGATTTGCCCAGAAGCCCGGCCGCCCACAGGCCAAGCAGCTTGTTGCGGCGCGCCTCGGCCTTGAATTTCAGCTCCTGATCATGGGCGAACTGGTTTTCGAACGCATTTTCGCGGTCATCGAAGGTGGTCATGGGGGCCCCCGGAACTGGATTGCTTTTCCCTCATATGCCCCTATGGGCAAGGCACTGCAAGTCCTCAGGCACGCCGCTGAAATTTCGTGGCCGTCAGCCGGTCGGAAACGGCACTGGATTTAACCGCGACGAGCCCCCGCGCGCATCGCGGTTCCCACCGCAGCGCCGGACGGTTCGGCGCCCTTGTCCTTGGGAGGGAAGCGCCAGACCGGCCGCAGCGTCGCGCCTGCAAGCGCCCGCGCCAGTTCCGCACCGTTCGCCGGGCCGATCAGGAAGGCCCGCGCCCGGCAGGACCAGTTCGATGCTTTCAAAGGGCACCCTGCCTTCGGCGATAGCCCCCTGCCAGCGGATCGCGCAGAGGATTTCGCGCCCCATGGGCCGTCTTTTCGGATCGTCCCGGCCAGAGTGGCGGCCCGCGCCCTGCCTGCAGGCCCTTCCCGCCTTGCGGGGGTGGGTTTCATGGCCTATAGGGGCCGCAAAGGGCGGCATTCAGGTCCGGCCTCACCCGCCAGCGAAGGGACGCACAGCCATGTCGCGCAGGAAGAAAGTCTACGAAGGCAAGGCGAAGATCCTCTATGAAGGCCCGGAGCCCGGCACTTTCATCCAGTATTTCAAGGACGACGCGACCGCCTTCAACGCCCAGAAGAAGGCGACGATCGAAGGCAAGGGCGTCTTGAACAACCGCCTGTCGGAATTCTTCATGACCGGGCTGACCAACATCGGCATCCCGAACCATTTCATCCGCCGCCTGAACATGCGCGAACAGCTGATCCGCCAGGTGGAGATCATTCCGCTGGAAGTGATCGTGCGCAACTTCGCCGCCGGCTCCATCTCCAAGCGGCTGGGGATGGAGGAGGGGACGCCCCTGCCTCGCCCGATCGTCGAATACAGCTACAAGAACGATGCGCTGGGCGATCCGATGGTCAGCGAGGAATATATCGTCGCCTTCGGCTGGGCCACCCAGCAGGATCTGGACGACATCATCTCGCTCGCACTCCGGGTGAACGACTTCCTGTCGGGCGTCTTCTACGGCGCCGGCATCAAGCTCGTCGATTTCAAGATCGAGATCGGGCGCATCTGGGACGGCGATTTCATGCGCCTGATCGTCGCCGACGAGATCAGCCCCGACAGCTGTCGCCTGTGGGACATCAAGACCGGCCAGAAGCTCGACAAGGATGTGTTCCGCCGCGATCTGGGCAGCCTGACCGACGCCTATACCGAAGTGGCGCGCCGGCTGGGGGTCATGCCCACCCAGTCGACGCCGCTGACCAAACCCACGCTGATCAACTGAGAGGCTCCGCGATGAAAGCCCGTGTCCATGTCATGCTGAAAGACGGCGTCCTCGACCCGCAGGGCGAGGCGGTG
>CAZRKU010000033.1:0-31527 GCA_964600685.1 uncultured Frigidibacter sp.
TATACCCAGGCGGCGGCCTCGCTGAACCTGCTGCGCGCCTTCTCGACCGGCGGTTATGCCGACATCCACCGTGTCCAGAGCTGGATCATGGGCTTCACCGACGAGGCGGATGCCAAACGCTACCGCGAACTCGCGGGCCGCATTCAGGACGCGATGGATTTCATGGCGGCGGCAGGCGTGACCTCGGACACCGCCAAGGAACTGGGCACCGTCGATTTCTACACCAGCCACGAGGCGCTGCTTCTGGAATATGAGGAGGCGCTCTGCCGGATCGATTCGACCACCGGCCTGCCGGTCGCGGGTTCCGGCCACATGATCTGGATCGGCGACCGCACGCGCCAGCCGGATGGCGCGCATGTCGAGTTTTGCCGGGGTGTCCAGAATCCCATCGGTCTGAAATGCGGGCCGTCGACGACGGTCGAGGATCTGAAAGTCCTCATGCGCAAGCTGAACCCGGAGAACGAGGCCGGACGTCTGACCCTGATCGCGCGGTTTGGCGCGGGCAAGGTCGGCGACCATCTGCCGCGTCTGGTCCGTGCGGTGCAGGACGAGGGCGCGAACGTCGTCTGGAGCTGCGATCCGATGCATGGCAATACGATCAAGTCGGCCTCGGGCTACAAGACCCGGCCGTTCGAATCGGTCTTGCGCGAGGTGCGGGAGTTCTTCGCCGTCCACAAGGCCGAGGGCACGATCCCCGGCGGCGTTCATTTCGAGATGACCGGCCAGGATGTGACCGAATGCACCGGCGGGGTCCGCGCGGTGACGGACGAGGATCTCAGCGACCGTTACCACACGGCCTGCGATCCGCGCCTGAACGCCAGCCAGTCGCTCGAACTTGCCTTCCTGGTGGCGGAGGAGCTTCAGGACCGCCGCAGCCTGGCACAGGCCGCCAGCCTTTGAGCGTGCGCTCATCGGGCCCTGGGTGTCCTCTTCGCGAAAACGGCGCAGGGGATCAAGGGCCCGATGAGCCCGGCTTTCACTGATCGCTCTTGACCAGCCGAAGGTGGTTCCGGTCGGCTTTTGGGGCGTCCGAATAGGGCCGCTGCATTTCGGCAAAACCCGGCATGGTCCGGGCGGGGCGATGGTTGGCCGATGATCCGGAAAGCGGCGTCACCTTCGCCTCCGCAATCTCGAACCGGCGCGGCGCGCGACCGATATGGCCGTCGGCGACGAGGCAGCCAAGCGTGCGGCTGATGTCGCCCAGATCACTTTGCAGGGGCAGGATCAGCATCCGGGCTTCCAGCACGGGCTTGCCGAATCCGGTCTCGGCAGAAAGGCCCAATTCCGCCATCGCGGGGCCGGCAAACACCTGTTCCACTGCGTCGGCGGCGGCTGCACGGGCTGCGGGGGTGAAGAAGCAGGTGGTGGGCATGCCGCGCACCTCCATCCCCATCAGGTCGGCCAGATGCATCCCGGCCAGCCGGAACCGGGCAACCCTGGGGGCCACCCGTTCCAGGATGAAGGCCTGTTCCAGCGCCCGTTCGATGCCGCGCGGGTCGATCTCCGCCCGCATCGGCACCAGACGACCGTTGCGCAGGGCCTCCCAATAGGCCCTGACTTCGGAGATGGCCGGAAATTTCATGTCCCTCCGAACCGCTGAAAACGAGACGATATTGTCCCCGCCCTGATCAATCTGCATGTCCAAACCCCAAAACCATCGCACCCCGACGATCATTCCGGACCGGACCGCGTTGCCGCGCGGGTCAGCCTTTGTTAACGCTAGGACCGGAATGATTACCCAAGTGTTAATCTACCTGAAATTTCGCGGCGTGGAGGTGGAAAAGACTTAAATGGTTAAGAAACGCATCCTGTCGATGACGGGCTTTGCCGCCGGACGCGGCGCGGGGCTGGGCTATGGCTGGTCGTGGGATCTGCGGTCGGTCAACGGCAAGGGCGCGGACCTGCGGCTCAGGGTGCCGGACTGGATCGAGGGGCTGGAGGCGGGCCTGAGGACCGCCCTTGGCGCACGGATTGCGCGCGGCTCGGTCAGCCTCACGCTGAAGGTGGCCGAGGAAGGCGGCGCGGAGACGCTGCGCGTCAATACGGGCGGGCTCCATGCTGCGCTCGGCGCGTTGGGGCAGGCGGAGGCCGCCGCCCGTGCCGCCGGGTTCGAGGTTCGCCCGATGACGGCCGCCGACCTTCTGGCGGTGCGCGGGGTCCTGGATCAGGGCGGTGCGGCTGGCGATACGGGACCGCTCCTGCAGGCGCTCTTGGCCGACTTCGGCCCCATTCTCGACGCGTTCCGTGAAAATCGCGCGACGGAGGGCGGTGCCCTTGCCGGGATCATCGAGGGTCAGATCGAGCGGATAGCTGACCTGACCCTCCTCGCCCGCGCAACCGCCGAGGCCCGGCGTCCGCAGATGGAAGCGGCGCTAAGGGACAATCTGGCGCGTGTCCTTGCCGGCGCGGCCGAGGCCGATCCGGCGCGGGTCGCTCAGGAACTGGCGCTTCTGACCGTCAAGGCCGACGTGACGGAGGAGCTGGACCGGCTGACCGCCCATATCGCCGCCGCGCGCGACCTCCTGGCGGGCGGCGGCACGGTCGGCAAGAAGTTCGACTTCCTCATGCAGGAATTCATGCGCGAGGCGAACACGCTCTGCTCCAAATCCGGCAATGTCGACCTGACGCGGATCGGGCTTGACCTCAAGACGGTCATCGACCAGATGCGCGAACAGGTTCAGAACGTGGAATGATCATGCAGCCCCAGATGCAAAGGCGCGGCCTTCTCATCATCCTGTCGTCGCCGTCGGGGGCGGGAAAGTCGACCTTGGCCAAGCGGCTGATGGGCTGGGACACCTCGCTGCGCTTCTCGGTCTCCGCCACCACCCGCTCTCCGCGCGCGGGCGAGGTGGACGGGCGCGACTATTATTTCCGCGCGCGGCCGGAGTTCGAGGCGCTGGTGGCGGCGGGCGACATGCTGGAACATGCCGAGGTCTTCGGAAACCTCTATGGCTCGCCCCGCGCCCCTGTCGAAGTCGCAGTCACCGAAGGCCGCGATACGCTTTTTGACATCGACTGGCAGGGCGGACAGCAGATCCGCAATTCGGTCCTTGGCAAGGATGTCGTGTCGATCTTCATCCTGCCGCCCTCGATCGCGGAACTGGAACGCCGCTTGCGCGCGCGCGGGCAGGACAGCGACGAGGTGATCGCGGGGCGGATGGCCAAGAGCCAGGCCGAGATCAGCCATTGGGCCGAATATGACTATGTGTTGATCAACAATGACCTCGACCTGGCCGAGGCGGAGCTGAAAACCATCCTGACCGCCGAACGGGCGCGCCGCGACCGCCAGCCGGGCCTGAACGACTTCGTGCGCGGACTGAACAAGGAGTTTGCCGCCAGATGATCTATGCACTCGACGGGGTCGCGCCGCAGATCGGCGAAGGTGTCTGGATCGCCCCGGACGCCAACATCATCGGCAAGATCGTGCTTGAGGCCGGCGCGAACGTCTGGTTCGGCGTCACCCTGCGCGGCGACAACGAGGAAATCCGCGTGGGCGCCGGATCGAATGTGCAGGAAAACTGCGTGCTGCACACCGACATGGGCTTTCCCCTGACCATCGGCGCGAACTGCACGATCGGGCACAAGGCGATGCTGCACGGCTGCATCATCGGCGCGGGCAGCCTGATCGGCATGGGGACGACGATCCTGAACGGCGCAAAGATCGGACGCGGCTGCCTGATCGGCGCCGGGGCGCTGATCACCGAGGGCAAGGAAATTCCCGACGGCAGCCTGGTCATGGGCGCGCCGGGCAAGGTGGTGCGGATGCTCGACGAGGCGGCGCGGGAAAGGCTTCTGAAGTCGGCGGAGGGCTATCGGAGGAATGCGGCCCGGTTCGCGAAGGGGTTGCGGGCGGTGTGAGCCGCGCTATTCCTGCGTTTCCCCTGCCGGTGTCAGTACCGTCACTCCCGTCGCCGCCGCCCGTGCCAGTGCCGGATCGAGCGACATGGGCACATAGTCGCCCCGACGCCACAGCTCGCTCAGGTCGTCATAGTGGCGCGACAGCGGATTGCCCGACTGGCCGGTCGAGGTGATGAACACTGAACTGTCGGGGTCGGCAAAATCATAGACGCCGCGATAGACCGGCCCGTTCACGTTCAGGTACGGCGCTTCCGGATCGCCGCCGGTGATCCCGCGCATCAGCGTATGATCGCCGCCCGAGGTCGACTGGCGGATGTTCATCAGCCATTTCAGGAAGGGAAAATCGCCCAGCGTGGCGTGATCCTGCCGTGCCTCGTGCGCATCGCCCCAGCGCCAGCTTTCGATCTTCGGCCCATAGCGGGTCGCAAGCTCCAGAAGCGCATCATCGAGCGACAGGCGGGCGATGTCCGAACAGGTCTCGGTCGGGGCCGATTGCAGAACGTCGCACCAGAGGGCCGCGCCGCCGATGTCGCGGAAGACCCGTTCGATGAACAGCGGCTCTGGCCGCGCGAAGGCTTCCGAAAACGGCCCGAGCTCATCGCGGATCAGGCGGGCCTGCAAGGCACGCGCCCAGGCGGAGTAGATCAGCGGCTCCGGTAGATGTTCGTTCATGTCGCCATCCCAGGCGGCCAGCAGTTCCAGCGCCCGCTGGCGCTGGCGTTCGGGCGTGCCTTCGGGCGCGGCCTCGCCGGTGAACCACAGATCCTTGCCGATCAGCGGCAGGATGGTGCGGGCGTCGGTGGCGTTGGTGTCCAGTTGCGCGGCGATGAAGCTTTCGCGGCTGTGCACCTCGCGTTCCTGCATCAGGCGGCTCCAGCGCTGCACCCGCTGGCTGTCGCCCCAGTCGAAGCTGACATTGCCGGGGAAGGGGGCATCGGTCAGCTTGTTGTTGGTGCTGCCGACGATCCCGCCCGCCGGGTCAAGGAAGCGCGGATTGTCGGCGGCAGGGCGGAAGCCTTTCCAGCGGTTTTCCGGCAGCCAGCCGGGTGCCGGCATCTTGCCTTGCGACTGATGGCGGGCGTCGCGGTCGGGCAGCGCCCCGAACAGCGCCAGCCCCACCCGGTCCTTCTCGGCCATCGTCACGCTGAGCGCGGGCGCGATCTGCTGGCTTCCCGCCACCAGCGCCTGGTCGATCGAGCGGGCCTGCATCAGCCCGATCGCAGCCGTCATGCTGGTATCGGCGGGGCTGAGGCCGGTCCAGCCGAGTGCCATCACATGGCCGGGGGGCGTGACCGATTGCAGGTCATAATGCCCGCCCGGCAGGACCGGCCCGTTCACGCTCCAGCGCAGGGTCAGGGTCAGGGGGGCTTCGCCCTTGATGTTGACGATCGACCGGCGCGTCTCGAAAGCGGCCCAGCCTTCCGGCGTGCGGTAGCGGGTGGGGTCGGCCGGATCCTGCTCCTCCAGGAACAGATCCTGATCGTCGGCGTAGGAGGCGGCGATGCCCCAACCGAAAGCCTCGTTCCGGCCCGCGAGGATCGCCGGAATGCCGGGGATCGTCGCCCCGATCACGCCGCCCGACTGCAATTCAAGCCGCGCGAGGTAGAAGGGCGTCGGCGCGCTGAACGCCATATGCGGATCATTGGCCAGAAGCGACGCGCCCGCCGCCGCGCGGGACGGCGCGGCCGCCCAGGCGTTCGAGGCCGCCGCCATGTCGCGCGGGCGCACCGCCGACAGGGGATCGCGGCCCGCGTCATCGCCTGCGTATCGCTGGCGGGGATCGCCGGTGAGGCCGGGCGCCAGATTTGCATAGGGTGGCAGGGCCACCGTGCCCGCGCCGGGAACAGCGGGCATCAGATCGTCCGCCCAGTCCCGCGACAGGATGGACAGGCGCGCCCTCAAAACCTCGTTTTGCAGCTGTGATGTGTCCTGAAAGGCCAGAAGCTTCATCAGCGCGATGGAATCGGCGGGTTGCCAGACCGCAATTTCGGCGGGGAAGATGAAGAACTCCGGCGCGCCCCGCCCCTTGGCCTCGGCATTCACCACGCCGATCCAGGCGTTCACGCCCTTCGCATAGGCCGCAAGCGCCGCCTTGGTCGGCTCGTCCTGCACCGCGAGCGACCGCGTGGCGAGCCCGTAAAGGTCGAGCCGGCGCATCAACTCATCGCTTTTGACGGTGCGCGGCCCGAAAACTTCCGACAATCGGCCCTGCACGGTCAGCCGCGCCACCACCATCTGCCAGAGCCGGTCCTGGGCATGGGCATATCCGAGCGCGAAGAACACATCCGCGTCGGTCTTGCCGAAGATGTGCGGCACGTCGGCCGTATCGCGGACGATCTCGACCGGCGCGCTGATCCCGGCGATCTGGCGCTGGTCGTTATAGTCCGGCAAGGACCGCGAACCGAGATAGTAGACGGCCCAAACCGCGATCACCAGCGCCAGCAGCGCCCCTGCGATCAGTCGAACGAGCCAGCGGAAAAGGGTTGCCATGTGAAACCGGTTGAGATCAGGAACGAAGGTCGCGTGCGCCCGGCCTTGACGCCGCGGGCAGGGCGGTCAATTACGGCCTTTGAACGAAAACCGCAATGATCCAAAGGGGGCGACATGGCAAGGGTGGCATTTCTTGGCCTTGGCGTGATGGGATTTCCGATGGCCGGCCATCTTGCCGCCAAAGGGCATGAGGTGACGGTCTGGAACCGGACCGCCGCCAAAGCCGACGCGTGGGTCATGCGCCACGGCGGCAAGGCCGCGCCCTCCGCACGGGCTGCCGCCAAAGGGGCCGAGTTCGTCATGGCCTGCGTCGGCAACGACGATGACCTGCGTGCGGTCTGCCGGGGGGCGGAGGGTGCCTTCGCGGGTATGGCCCAGGGCGCGATCTTCGTCGATCACACCACCGTCTCCGCCGCCGTCACCCGCGAGCTTGCGGCCGAGGCCGGCAGCGCCGGGATCGGCTTCGTCGACGCCCCGGTGTCCGGCGGGCAGGCCGGGGCGGAAAACGGTGTCCTTTCGGTGATGTGCGGGGGGGCGGAGGCTGACCATGCCGCCGCCGAACCCGTGATCGCGGCCTACGCCCGCATCTGTCGCAGGCTCGGGCCGTCGGGGGCGGGACAACTGGCGAAGATGGTGAACCAGATCTGCATCGCCGGCCTTGTCCAGGGTCTGGCCGAAGGGCTGCATTTCGCCGAGAAGGCCGGCCTTCACATTCCCGATCTGGTGGAGGTGATTGCCCAGGGTGCGGCGGGCAGCTGGCAGATGGTCAACCGGCACAAGACCATGGCTGACGGCAGGTTCGACTTCGGCTTCGCCGTCGACTGGATGCGCAAGGATCTGGGAATCTGCCTCGCGACCGCGAACGAAAACGGCGCGAGCCTGCCGGTCACGGCCCTTGTCGATCAGTTCTACAAGGATGTGCAGAAGCTGGGCGGCGGGCGCTGGGACACGTCAAGCCTCGTCGCGCGCCTGCGCGCAGGCGGCTGATCCCATTTTCTGTCGGTAAATATCCCGGGAGGGTGCGGGAGGGCAGCGCCCTCCCGCGCGGGTCGGCCCGGCGAAGCCGGGGCGAAATCAGGGAATGATCCGCGTGTATTTTGTGCCCTTGAGCGTGGCGCCGACGATCAGCCCGGCCTGCCCGAACACATAGGCGATGACCGGCGCGGTCGTCGTCGCGCTGTCCAAGCCCGCGTTCTCGCCCCGGTTCGGCAGCGCATATTCCACATCCGCGCCCGCCGTCCAGCCCTGCGACGTGCGGAAACTCGCCAAGGCCTCGGGGGTCATGAACAAGAGCGTGTGGGCATATTGCTGGGCGCCGACCTGCAGGCCCCAGCTGGCCTGCGTGGCGGAGTAATAATCGACCGTCACGTCATTGATCCTGAGCGCGCCGCGTCCGAACGATCCGCCGAACATGAAGCCCGCCTCCGTCACCAGCGGCATGTAGAGAATACCCGAAGCCTGCGCCATCTTCTGCGCCGCGGTCGGGAAATTCGCCTTCATGTAATCGCGGGTCTTGTCGACGCGCGCGTCGATCGTATTGCCGCCGTTGCTGCCCACGCCGTTGCCGCAAGAGGCCAGCCCGAAGGCCGCGCCAGAAATCAGAAGCGTCCGTCTTGTCACCTGAGTCATGCTCTCGCCTACCTTGTCTGGACACGCCTCTCCGGGCGCATTTTCACCAAATATAGAACAGAGAATGGCTCCTGTCACTGTTTGTTGATGGCGCAGGCGGCAAACCGCAATCCGCCGCCCCGGCCACTTCAGCGGGCCAGAAGTCGTGCCGCCTCCGGCGCGAAATAGGTCAGGACGCCGTCGCAGCCCGCGCGCCGGAAGGCCAGCAGGCTTTCGAGGATCACGTCCTCTTTCACCCAGCCCTGCTGGATGGCGCCCTTCAGCATCGCATATTCGCCGCTGACCTGATAGGCGAAGGTCGGCACGCCGAAGGCATCCTTCACCTCACGGCAGATGTCGAGATAGGGCATGCCGGGCTTGACCATCACCATGTCGGCGCCTTCGTCCAGATCGCGCGCGACCAGCCGCAGGGCTTCCGCTCGGTTGGCGGGGTTCATCTGATAGGTCTTCTTGTCGCCCTTCAGCGCGCCCGACGCGCCCACCGCATCGCGGAAGGGGCCGTAGAAGGCGCTCGCATATTTCGCCGCATAGGACAGGATTGCCACATCCTTGTGGCCGGCCTGTTCCAGCGCCGCCCGGATCGCGCCGATCCGCCCGTCCATCATGTCGGACGGCCCCAGAATATCCGCCCCGCAGTCCGCCTGCGCCAATGCCATGCGCACCAGGGCCGCGACCGTTTCGTCGTTCAGGATGATCCCGTCCCTGACCAGCCCGTCATGGCCGTTGATATTATAGGGGTCGAGCGCCACATCGGTCATCACCATCACGTCGGGCACCGCCGCCTTGATCGCCCGGATCGCGCGATTGGACAGGTTGTCCGGATCCCAGGCCAGTTCGCAGCCTTCGGTCTTCGATGCGGGGTCGGTATAGGGAAAGAGGCAGACCGCGGGAATGCCGAGACGCGCGGCCGCCTCCGCCGCGCGCACGGCGCCGTTGATGGTCAGCCGTTGTACGCCGGGCATCGAGGGGATTTCGACAGCGGCGCCCGCAACGTCGGTGACGAAGAGCGGCCAGATGAAATCCGCCGCCGACAACCGCGTCTCCGCCACCATCTCGCGCAGGGCCGCCGTCCGTCTCAGTCTGCGGAACCGTTGGCTGGGGGCGTGGGTGTGAGACATGGCTGGCATCCTTCATGCGGCTGCCCACCGCTGCCATGCTTTCGGCCGTATCTCAAGGGTGGAAACCGTCGCAGGGGCAGGCTAGCATGTCGAACGCCCTGACGAACGCCATGTCGACCTGGGGGCACGGAGCATATTGTGAGCCTGACGCAGCTATTTCTCGACCTGATTGATCTCCGTTCCTTTTCGAATCTCTGGTACTGGATCGCGCTGGCCGTCACCTGGTCCACCGCATCACACTGGATCATCGGTGTGCCTTTCGACATGGTGCTGCGCGCCCGCCGCGATGGCGGGGAGGCGATGGACGACCTGCAAAGCAGCGTGCGCATCAACGTCACCCGAATGCTCTATATCGCGCAGGAGGCCGGCGTTGTTCTGATGGCAATCGTGACATGCGCGCTGACGATGCTGTTGCTGCTTGGGTTTGTCTACCGGGTGGAATTCTGCCAGGCCGTCTTCCTGATCGGCTTTCCCGTCACGATCGTGTGGCTTCTGACGCTGCGGCTGGCGCACCGCATCCATCTGACGGCGCTGGCTGGCGAAGACCTGTGCCGGTCGCTCAATCGGCACCGGATCGTGGTGCAGGCGATCGGCGTCCTGTCGATCACCGTCACCGCCATGTGGGGCATGCTGCAGAACTTCAACATCTCGCCGCTCGGCTGAGGCGGGACAGTCCGCCCCGAAATTGGCCGGCAGGCCGGGCGAATTTTGGTCAAGACACCGCCAGCGTCGGGGGGCGGGTTGACAGGGCCGGGGCAACCGTTACCTCAGGCGCATGAGTGCCGCCGCCCATATCACCCTGTCCGGTGCCCCCGAGGGGTTTGACGCCCGCGCCCTGGCGCGTGAACTGGAGAAGGGTGCGCCGGTCATTCACGTGGCGCGTGACGACAGGAGGCTGGAGGCGATGCGCGCCGCGCTGGCCTTCTTCGCGCCGGGGGCGACGGTCCTGACCTTCCCGGCCTGGGACTGCCTGCCCTATGACCGGGTGTCGCCCAACCCCGACATTTCCGCGTCGCGGATGGCGACGCTCGCGGCGCTGGCGCGCGGGGTGCCGGGGCCGTTCGTCCTTCTGACCACGCTCAATGCCGCGACACAGCGCCTGCCCGCCCGCGATGTGGTGGCGGGCGCGGCCTTCAGCGCGAAGGTCGGAGGACGGGTCGACGAAGCGGCGCTCAAATCCTACCTCGTGCGCATGGGCTTCTCGCAGACGCCCACCGTTTCCGAGCCTGGTGACTATGCGGTGCGCGGCGGGATCATCGACATCTATCCGCCGGGGCAGGGCGGCCCGGTGCGGCTCGACCTGTTCGGTGATGTGCTGGATGGCGCGCGACGTTTCGATCCGGCGAGCCAGCGCACGGTCGAGAAGCTGGCGGCCATCGACCTTGCTCCCGTGTCCGAGATCATCCTCGACGAGGCCGCGATCACAAGGTTCCGGCAGAATTACCGGATCGAGTTCGGCGCGGCGGGCACCGACGATCCGCTTTATGAGGCGGTCAGCGCCGGGCGCAAGCACTCGGGCATGGAACATTGGCTGCCCTATTTCCACGACCGGCTGGAAACCCTGCTCGACTATCTGCCCGGCGCGTCGGTCATGCTCGACGACCAGACCACGCCCGCGCGCCTGTCGCGCTGGGAGGGGATCGAGGATCAGTATGATGCGCGGTCCGAGGCGCTGAAGCGCAAGGACCGGCTGGATTCGGTCTACAAACCCTGTCCGCCAGGGCTGCTTTATCTCGATGACGCGGCATGGGTTGCCAGGGTCGGTGGCCACCGGACGGTGCAGCTTGTGGCGCTTCCGCAGCCGACCGGGCCGGGGGTTCTGGATGCGGGCGGGCGGATCGGGCGGAATTTTTCGCCTGAGCGTCAACTCGAAAATATAAGCCTGTTTGGCGCATTGTCCGACCATCTTAAGGTGAAACTTAAGGATGGTCAGGTGGTTATTGCCTCCTATTCCGAGGGCGCGCGCGAGCGGTTGAAGGGCCTGCTGGAAGATGAGGGCGTCAAGGGGGCGATGCCGGCCCGCACCATCCGCGACCTGCCCGACGGCAAGGGCGGCCTCTATCTGACCGTCTGGGCGCTGGAACACGGGTTTGAATGTTCCGGCCTGACCGTGATTTCAGAGCAGGACGTTCTGGGTGACCGGCTGATCCGTGGGGCGAAAAAACGCAGGCGGGCCGAGAACTTCCTGACCGAAGCTCAATCACTTTCTCCGGGCGACCTGGTTGTCCATGTCGAACATGGCGTCGGCCGCTACCAGGGGCTGGAGACGATCACGGCATTGGGCGCGCCGCATGAGTGCGTGCATCTGGAATATGCCGAAGGCGCGCGGCTTTACCTGCCGGTCGAGAATATCGAACTCCTCAGCCGCTATGGGCACGAGGAGGGACTGCTCGACAAGCTGGGCGGCGGCGCCTGGCAGGCCAAGAAGGCCAAGCTCAAGGAACGCATCCGCCAGATTGCCGAACGGCTGATGCGGGTGGCGGCGGAACGGGCGCTGCGCCACGCGCCGATCCTTGCGGCGCCGCACCATGACTGGGACACCTTCTCGGCCCGGTTCCCCTATCAGGAGACCGATGACCAGTTGGCCGCGATCGGCGATGTGATCGCCGATCTGGAACAGGGCAGCCCGATGGACCGGCTGATCGTCGGCGACGTCGGTTTCGGCAAGACCGAAGTGGCGATGCGCGCGGCCTTCGTCGCGGCCATGTCGGGGGTTCAGGTGGCAATCATCGCACCGACCACGCTGCTGGCGCGGCAACATTTCAAGACCTTTTCCGAACGGTTCAGGGGCACGGCGATCACCGTGCGCCCCCTGTCGCGGTTCGTCTCGGCCCGCGATGCGGCGGTCACCCGCGACGGGCTGGCGGATGGCACCGTCGATATCGTCATCGGCACCCACGCGGTGCTGGCCAAGGGCGTCAAGTTTCGCAACCTCGGCCTGCTTGTCATTGATGAAGAACAACATTTCGGGGTTCAGCACAAGGAACGGCTGAAGGAGATGCGGTCGGAAATCCACGTCCTGACCCTGACCGCGACGCCGATCCCGCGCACCCTGCAACTGAGCCTCACCGGGGTGCGCGACCTTTCGATCATCGGCACGCCGCCGGTCGACCGTCTGGCGATCCGTACCTATGTGAGCGAGTTCGACACGGTGACGATCCGCGAGGCGCTTTTGCGCGAGCGCTACCGCGGCGGGCAGAGTTTCTATGTGGTTCCGCGGATTTCCGATCTTCCTGAAATTGAGGAATTCCTGAAAACCCATGTGCCCGAGGTCAACACCATCATCGCCCATGGCCAGCTGGCGGCGGGCGATCTGGATGAGCGGATGAATGCCTTCTACGACGGCAAGTATGACGTGCTGCTGGCCACCACGATTGTTGAAAGCGGACTGGATATTCCGACCGCCAACACCATGATTGTTCACCGGGCGGATATGTTCGGCCTGAGCCAGCTTTACCAGATCCGGGGCCGGGTCGGCCGATCAAAGGCGCGCGCCTATGCCTACATGACGACCAAGCCACGCAGCCCGCTGACACCCTCGGCGCAGAAACGTCTCCGGCTTCTGGGGTCGCTCGACAGCCTGGGCGCGGGTTTTTCGCTGGCCTCGCAAGACCTTGACCTGCGCGGCGCAGGCAATCTCCTGGGCGAGGAACAGTCCGGCCACATCCGTGAAGTGGGTTATGAACTTTATCAGGCGATGCTGGAAGAAACGATCGCCAAGCTGAAGTCGGGTGAATTGCAGGGCACGTCCGACGATGACGGCCAGTGGGCGCCGCAGATCAATCTGGGCGTGCCGGTCCTGATTCCTGAGGATTATGTGCCCGACCTCGATGTGCGGCTCGGGCTTTACCGCCGCCTGTCGCACCTGACGACGAAGGCCGAGCTCGAGGGGTTTGCCGCCGAACTGATCGACCGGTTCGGCCCGCTGCCGCGCGAGGTGAACACGCTCCTGGTCGTCGTGCGGATCAAGGGCACCTGCAAACGGGCGGGCATCGCCAAGCTCGACGCCGGGCCGAAGGGGGTCACGGTCCAGTTCCACAATGACAAGTTCGCCAGTCCCGCCGGGCTGGTCGAGTTTCTGCAATCCGAAGGCGGCGCGGCGAAGGTCAAGGACAATAAAATCGTTCTTTCCCGCACCTTTGCGACGGAAAGCGAGCGTATCAAGGGAGCCTTCGGCATGGCCAGGGCGCTGGCGGAAAAGCTTGCCGCCGCCAAGCCGCAGAAGGCCGGGACCTAACTCGCGGGCGCCGTGATCGAGTGGGGGCGGATCACTTCGACCTCGACGGGCGCCGCATCGAGCCGGTCGGCACGGCGCAGGTCCGGGAACCACTTCGCCCAAAGTCCGGTGACGATCATCGTGCCGATCCCGCCGAAGATCGCCGCGCCGACCGGGCCAAGCAGGCGCGCGGCGACACCGCTTTCGAACTCGCCAAGCTCGTTCGAGCCGGAGATGAACAGGCCCGAGACCGACGAGACCCGCCCGCGCATGTGGTCGGGCGTCACGATCTGCACCAGTGTCTGGCGGACATAGACGGAAATCATGTCGGCCGCCCCAAGCGCGGCCAGCGCCGTGATCGAAAGCACCATGTTGCGCGACAGGGCAAAGACGAGAGTTGCCAGGCCAAAGGCCGCGACGGCCCAGAACATCCGCACCCCCGCCCGGCGCTTCAAGGGCCAGAGCGTCAGGGCGATGGCCATGGCCGCGGCCCCAAGCGCGGGGCCGGAGCGCAGCAGCCCGAACCCGGACGGACCGACCTGCAGCACATCCGCTGCAAAGGCGGGCAGAAGTGCGGTGACGCCACCCAGAAGCACGGCGAACAGGTCCAGCGACATGGCGCCGAATATGATTTTGTTGTGCCAGACATAGACCAGCCCCTCGCGGATCTGGGTCAGGGCATTTCCCGGCTGGCGTTCGGGCGTCGTATTCGCCCGCATCAGCAGGATGATCCCGCTCCCAAGGGCATATAGCGCGGCAGCAACGCCATAGGAGATTGCGATCGAGATCGCGCAGAGCAGCCCGCCGATCCAGGGTCCGATGATCACCGCGCCTTGCCAACTGAGCGACTTGAGCGAGATGGCCTGGGGCATGTCGCGGCGCGGCACCAGCATCGGCACCAGCGCGGTGGAGGCGGGCGACAGGAACGCGCGGGCGGCCCCGAACAGGGCGGCAATCGCAAAGATATGAGTGAACTGCGGGTTTTCTTCCAGGGAAACCGCCGCGAGCGCCGCCGCGCAGGCCGCCTCGATCACCAGACTGACGAGAACAATGGCCCTGCGGCTGATCCGGTCGGCCAGCGAGCCGGCATAAAGCGTCAGGACAAAAAGCGGCAGGAACTGCACCAACCCGACCATCCCCACCAGAAAGGCGCTTTCCTTGATCGACCGCGTCTCGCGCGCGAGGTCGTAGATCTGCCAGCCGATGGTCACGGCCTGAATCTGGACCGCAACATTCACCAGGAACATCGCACCGAAATAAAGGCCGAAATCGCGGTTGCGAAAGAGGAAGGTCAGGGGAGAGGTCATCAAGAAGGTCCGCGCGCTTTGTCGCGGACCTTGATCCCGCATCCGCGGAACTTCAAGCGCGAAACGGCTACTCCAGTTCGATCGTCCCCGGCGGCTTCGAGGTGCAGTCGTAGAATACCCGGTTCACGCCGCGCACTTCGTTGATGATCCGCGTCGCGGTTTCACCGAGGAAGCCGTGGGTGAAGGGGTAGTAGTCGGCGGTCATGCCGTCGACGGAAGTGACCGCGCGCAGGGCCAACGCATAGTCATAGGTGCGCCCGTCGCCCATCACGCCCACGGTCTTCATCGGCAGGATCGCGGCGAAGGCCTGCCAGATCTCGTCATAAAGCCCGTGCTTGCGGATCTGGTCGATATAGACCGCGTCCGCCTGGCGCAGGATGGCGAGCTTGTCGCGGGTGATCTCGCCGGGGCAGCGGATGGCGAGGCCGGGGCCGGGGAAGGGGTGGCGGCGGATGAAGGGCTCGGGCAGGCCGAGTTCACGGCCAAGGGCGCGAACCTCGTCCTTGAAGAGCTCGCGCAGCGGTTCGACCAGCTTCATGCCCATCTTTTCGGGCAGCCCGCCGACGTTGTGGTGCGACTTGATGGTGACGGAGGGGCCGCCGGAGAAGCTGACCGACTCGATCACGTCAGGGTAGAGGGTGCCCTGGGCAAGGAAGGTGGCGCCGCCAATGGATTTGGCGTGTTTTTCAAAGACTTCTATGAAGAGCCGGCCGATGGTCTTGCGCTTGACCTCGGGGTCGCTGACGCCTTCGAGCGCGCCGAGGAACAGGGCGCTTGCGTCCACGTGGATCAGCGGGATGTTGTAATGGTCGCGGAACATGGTCACGACCTGGGTGGCCTCGTCCTTCCGCAGAAGGCCGGTGTCGACGAAGACGCAGGTCAGCTGGTCGCCGATCGCCTCGTGGATCAGGACGGCGGCGACGGAGCTGTCGACCCCGCCGGAGAGGCCGCAGATCACCTTCTGCTCGCCGACCTGGTCGCGAATCTTGCGGATCGCTTCCTCGCGGTAGGCACCCATGGTCCAGTCGCCCTTGAAACCGGCAAGATTCACGAAATTCTCGTAAAGTTTCGCGCCTTTCGGCGTATGGTGGACTTCCGGGTGGAACTGCACGGCAAAGAACCGGCGCGCCGGATCGGCGGTGATGGCGAAAGGCGCATTGGGCGAGGTGCCATAGACCTGGAAGCCAGGCGCGATCTTCGAGACGTGATCGCCGTGGCTCATCCAGACCTGTTCGTCGCCGGCGCCAAACCAGCCGTCCAGGAGCGAGAGCCGGTCGGCGGTCGGGGTGACGAAGGCACGACCGAACTCGGCCGTGCCGTGCCCGCCTTCCACCTGCCCGCCCAGGCAATGCATCATCACCTGCTGGCCGTAGCAGATGCCGAGGATCGGCACGCCCATCTCGAACACGCCCTTCGGCGGCATCGGCGCGCCTTCGGTGTAGACCGAGGCGGGGCCACCCGAAAGGATCACCGCTTTCGGCGCGAATCCTTTCAGAAAAGCCTCGTCAACGCGGTTGAACGGATGGATTTCGCAATAGACATTCAGCTCGCGCAGGCGGCGCGCGATCAGCTGCGTTACCTGGCTGCCGAAGTCGATGATCAGAAGGCGGTCATGCTGTGTCATGGGCTGGCAATAGTGGGCGGCGGGCCACGAGGCAAGGGGGCGCTGCCCCCTTTTGGCGCGACTTTGCGCGCCAACCCCCGGGATATTTGGGCCAAAGTGAAAGGGTGATGGGCAAGGACGGATCGCGACATGCGGGAATGTCGTTTTTGCGCGCCAAACGACGTTTCACGCCGGAGGCGGACGCAGTGAGCGGCTAATAAGGATCAAACGGATTGTCAGGAGCTGGGACATGAACGAAGAGGTTGGCGGCCGCAGGGCCAGGGGCGGCGGCGCGGCGCGGCGGGCGGAACGGTCGGCGGTGCATTTCGAAGTTGCGAAATACATCGAGCGGAACATCCCGAACCTCGAAATCCTCAATGAAGAAGCGCTGCAGATCATCGAGGCGAATGCCGAGACGATCCTTGAAGAGATCGGCGTGAACTTCATCGAAAACCCGGGGGCGCTTGCGCTTTGGAAAGCCGCCGGGGCCGATGTCCGGGGCGAAAGGGTGCGCCTGCCGAAAGGGCTGGCACGCCAGCTTTGCAAGACCGCGCCCGCGTCTTACGTGCAGCACGCCCGCAACCCGGAGCGGAATGTGACCGTGGGCGGCAGGGGCCTCGTTCTGGCCCCGGTCTATGGCCCGCCGTTCGTGCGTGACGAAAATGGCCGCCGCTACGCGACGATGGAAGATTTCAACAAGTTCGTGAAGCTCGGCTATATGTCGAAATGGCTGCACCATTCGGGCGGCACGGTGTGCGAGCCGACCGACATCCCGGTGAACAAGCGTCACCTCGACATGCTTTATGCCCACATGACGCTTTCGGACAAACCCTACATGGGGTCGGTCACGGCGCCGGAGCGGGCGGCGGATTCGGTCGAGATGTCGGACATTCTGTTCGGCGGGCTGAACGGGCGCACGGTGATGACCTCGCTCATCAACATCAACTCGCCCATGACCTTCGACGGGATCATGATGGGCGCGCTGGAGGTCTATGCGAAAGCCAACCAGGCGGCGATCATCTCGCCCTTCATCGTCGGCGGCGCCATGTCGCCGGTCACGGTGGCGGGCACGCTGACGCAGGTTCTGGTCGAAGTCATGGCGGGCGTGGCCTACAGCCAGTTGATCCGCAAGGGTGCGCCGGTGATCGCGGGCGCCTTCGTCACCTCGACCGACATGGCCTCGGGCGCGCCCACGTTCGGGACGCCGGAAGCCAGCCTCGTGACCTATGGCGCAGGCCAGCTTGTCCGCCGCCTGGGGGTGCCCTACCGTTCGGCCGGGTCGTTCTGCGGCTCGAAACTGCCGGACGCGCAGGCCGCCTACGAGACTGCCAACAGCCTGAACATGGGGCTTCTGGCTGGCGTCAACTTCATGCTGCATGCCTGTGGCTGGCTGGAAGGCGGGCTCGTGTCCTCGTTCGAGAAGTTCGTGATGGACGCCGATCAGCTTGGCGTCCTGCATCACATCGCGAAGGGGATCGACATGTCCGAAAATGGCCAGGCGATGGAGGCGCTGCGCTATGTCGGGTCGGGCGAGGCGAGCCATTTCCTTGGCACCGATCACACCCAGGCAAACTTCAAGACTGCCTTCTGGCGCACCGAAATCCTGGACTACAAACCGTTCGAGACCTGGCAGGAAGAGGGCGAGCGCGACACGGTTCAGCTGGCGCGGGAACGGGTGGCGAAACTTCTGAACGACTATCAGAAGCCGGCGATCGACCCGGGGATCGAGGAGGCGCTGACCGACTATGTGGCGCGCAAGAAGGCCTCCATGCCCGACGCCTTCATGTAAGTTGCCAAAAGGGCCGCCGATGGGGCGGCCCTTTTCCTTGCGGCCCGTCAGGTGCGCGCCACCGCGCGTCCGGGCAGCAGGCGGGCCTCCGCCATCATGGCGATCAGCACCTCGATATGGCGGGCGAAGGAATAGGTGGCGTCACCCTTGCGCCGGATCTCCTCCAGCCGCTCCTCTTCGGCCAGCAACGCGGCAACGGCACGGTCGGGTGATGGCGCTTCGGCCAGACGCATCAGCCGTTTCAGGTCACGCTTGCGGTTATAGTCGATCAGGCCGGCGCGCGCCGCCCGGACCAGAAGCTGCGGGCGTCTGAGGTCGCTGACAAGCTGGAAGAGGTCAGTCATGGGGTCTCCTGTGGAATTTGCAACCATAGGATGTATCCAATCCTTTCGCTGTTGCAGAACCGGACTGAGCAGCGACCGTTTCATTCAAGGAAATTTATAATTTATCAATAATTCTCGGGATCGAGCCGACAGTTAACCAACGGGTAAGAAATACAACCCACGGTTTTAACGTCTGCTTAAGTTACGGCCCCGGATCAGGGGTCGAACCACAACGGGGAATCGAATGAAGGCATTTGCCCAAGGCCCGGCGGCTTGGCCCGTCTGGCTGCCGGATGGCGCGCGTCTGTATCTGGCCCATGTCCAGGGTGCCCAGACGATCCGTGAACTGGCCCGCGCCGAGGGCTGCCATGCCTCGACCGTCCTGCGCCGGGTGCGCGCCTTCGAGATGCGCCGCGACGACCCGCTGGTCGACGAAGTGCTGCGCCAGTTCGAGGCGGCCGAACCCGGCATCGTTCCCGGCATCGTCCATTGTCATTCACTGTCAGAAGGAGCCACCATGTCCGCACCGATCCGTTCCGGTTTTGCCGCACGCCCGGATGAAGCCACCATTGCCCGCGAGGCCCGCCGCATCCTGCGGCGTCTGTGTGAAAATGGCGCATTGCTGGCGATCGCGCCGGAAATGGACAAGGCAGCGGTCCTGAAGGGGGCGGTCCGCACTGCCGTCGTCGACCGGGCCGTCGCCCAGGCTTTCGCGCTGAAGGACTGGATCGCGGTGCGCGCCTCCGGCCGGGTGACGACCTATGAAATCACCCCTGCCGGGCGGGCGGCGCTGAAACGCATCCTTGACGAGGATATAGCGGCCCAGCAACCGGGCCTGGCCGAGGCCCGCACCCCCTTTGCCGATCAGCACCGCGTCTGGGACGAGCGCAATGTGATGGAAGCGGGCGAGGAGGGGCCACGCCGCTTGCGCTACAATCTGGCCGAAAGCCCGTTCGCGGCGCTGGCCCGGCGGCGCGACAAGGACGGCAAGCTGTTTCTGGAACCCGATCTGGTGGCAGCCGGCGAACGGCTGCGCGAGGATTTCGAACTGTCGCAGATGGGGCCGCGCGTGGCGCAGAACTGGGACCGTTTCCTGACGGCGGGCGACCGGGGCGGTTTTCAGGGCGATGTCGGGCCGTCCGAAGGCTCGTCCCGCGCCCGCGCACGGGTGGCGGCGGCGCTGCGCGACCTCGGGCCGGGGCTCGGTGATGTCGTGCTGCGCTGCTGCTGCTATCTGGAGGGGCTGGAGGTCGCCGAAAAGCGCATGGGCTGGTCGGCACGGTCGGGCAAGATCGTCCTCAGGATCGCGCTGGTCCGGCTGAAACGCCATTACGAGGAGGTCTATGGCGGCAAGCTGCCGCTGATCGGCTGATGTTCGCGGCTGGCGCGGTCAGGCCATTGCGGCGATCAGACCTTTCAGGGCTGCCGCCGGATCGTCGCTGCGCCAGATTTCCTCGCCGATCCCGAAAAAGTCGGTGACCGGCCAAAGGTCGCGGATCAGCGCGGCGTCCAGCGCCCCTTCGGCCACCACCGGCACCTCGACCATTTCCGACCACCAGGCATAGAGATCGCGGTCGGCGACCTGGCCGCCGCCAAGCGCGGTCGCGCCTGCGGGGCCGAAGGCGACATAATCCGCGCCCGCCTCGCCCGCCGTCATGCCCGCATCGCGCGACGTGCCGCACCAGGCCCCGACGATCGCATCGGGCCCCAGTTCCTTGCGCGCCGCGCGCACGGAGCGCGCACTGTCCAGCAGATGCACCCCGTCCAGCCCGTGCCGCGCCGCCAGCGCCACATGGGTGTCGATCACCACCGCCACGTCCCGCTCGTGCGCCACGGCGCGCAGCGCATCGGCGGCGCGGCCAAGCTCATATTCATCCTTGCCCGCCAAGGCGAGCCTGAGGCAGGCCACCGCATTCCGGTCCAGCACCCGCGCCAGAAGATCGGGGAATGTCTCAAGCTCGACCACGGGCGGCGTGATCAGGTAAATCTGCGGGCGGTCTTCGGCCATGACGGCTCCTTTCGGTCTTTCGCCCGCCTTAACCCAGAAATCCGCGCTTGGCTACTTGGGGGGCAGCGCTTTCACGAAGCCGAGTGCCAGTGCCATCACCTGGCCCCGGCGCAGATCGTCGGACGTGGCCTCGTCAGACAGGTTGATCATGCCTGGCATCGGCCGGCCGGTGAACATCATCGGGGCCGCCCCCGGCACGGCAAGCGCCGCCGCCTCGTTCGGCTTGCCCACCCGGAACATCGCGCCGCCCTTGTGAATGCCGCAGACCATATGGCCGTTCAGAAGAAAGGCGAGCCCCCCGAACATCTTCTTTTCGATCACCGGCCGGCCGGCAAGATCGTCACGCATCAGCTGCGCCAGACCTTCATCCCAGGCCATGGTCTCCCTCCTTGCCTCGGCATCGCACCCATCGTATCAGGCGGTCACACTTGCGAACAGCGCCATGCCCGATCCGCTTCAGCCGACCTTCATCCTCGTCCGCCCGCAGATGGGCGAAAACATCGGCGCGGCGGCGCGGGCGATGCTGAACTTCGGCCTGGACCGGATGCGGCTCGTCGACCCGCGCGACGGCTGGCCCAACCCGCGCGCCGTAGCCATGGCGTCCGGCGCGGCAGGCCGGGTGCTGGATCATGCCGGGGTCTTCGCATCGGTGCCCGACGCGGTGGCCGACTGTGCCTATGTCTTTGCCACGACCGCGCGCGGGCGCGACCTCACAAAGCCGGTGATGACCCCCGAACGCGCGATGGACCATGCCCGCGCGCTTGGCGCGGCAGGGCAGAGGGTCGCGGTCCTGTTCGGCCCCGAACGTGCGGGGCTGGAGAATGCGGACGTGGCCCGCGCCAATGCGATCATCTCGATCCCGGTCAACCCGGAGTTCTTCTCGCTCAACCTCGGGCAGGCGGTGCTTCTGTGCGCCTATGAATGGATGCGCCAGATCAGCGACCGTCCGGCCGAGGTGCTCGAAATGGGCCGGAGGGACTTCGCGAGCCACATCGAGGTCGAAAAACTGGGCGATCATTTCGAGGAACGGCTGGAGGCCGCCGGTTTCTTCTTCCCGCCGACCAAGGCCGAGGGGATGAAACTCAACCTGCGCAATCTCTGGTCGCGGATGCCGCTCACGCGCGCCGATGTGCAGACCTTCCACGGGATGCTGCGCCAGATCGTGCGGCGCGGCGGTCAGGACTGAGCCACCTTGAAGGGGCAAGCCGCCGCGCATACTGTCCGGCGCAACCGCAAGGAGCGACCATGACCGCCAAGCGCAGCATTTTCGAGGAGGTCGGGACGGGGGCAAAGACACCGCCCGGCCCGCAGGGTGGCATGATCGACGCGGCCCGCCGCGGGCGCACGCCGGTCCGGCGCTGGCTTTCGGCCATCTTCCTGATGGTCGCGGCAATGATTCTGGTGGGCGGGATGACGCGGCTGACCGATTCCGGCCTGTCGATCACCGAATGGCGGCCTGTCACCGGCGCGCTGCCCCCCCTGAACGCGGCCGACTGGCAGGCGGAATTCGCGCTCTATCAGGCCAGCCCCGAATATCAGCTGCAAAACAGCCAGATGACGCTTGCGGGCTTCAAGTCGATCTATTGGTGGGAATGGGGCCACCGGCAGCTTGGCCGCACCATCGGCCTTGTATGGGCCTTGGGGCTCCTCTTCTTCTGGGCCACCAGACGCATCCCGGCGGGCTGGGCCGGACGTCTGCTCGGCCTCGGCGCGCTTGGCGGCCTTCAGGGGGCGATCGGCTGGTGGATGGTCGCTTCGGGCCTTTCGGGCCGGATGGTCGATGTGGCCTCCTATCGGCTGGCTGCCCATCTCGGCCTGGCCTTCGTGATCCTTGGCCTGACCGCCTGGTTCATATTGTCGCTCGCCCGGCCCGAGGGCTGGCTGTTGCAGGCGCGGCGCGGAAAGGAAGACCGGCTCCTGTCGCTCTCGACGGGCCTGATGCATGCCGCCTTCCTGCAAATCCTCCTTGGTGCGCTGGTGGCCGGGATCGACGCCGGCCGCGCCTTTCCGACCTGGCCGCTGATGGGCGAAAGCTTCTTTCCGGCAGATGCCTTCTATGTGCCGGACGGCGGTGCGACCTGGCGGGCGTTCTTCGAAAACCCCGGCCTGGTGCAGTTCCTGCACCGGATGCTGGGGTATCTGCTCTTCGCCTTCGGGATCGTGGTCTGGCTCAAGGGCCGCAAGTCTGCCCATCCGCGCACCAGACGCGCCTTCGACTGGCTGGCGGCGGCCCTTTTCGCGCAAGTCGCCCTTGGCATCGTCACGGTGCTGCAAAGCGCACCGCTGCATCTGGGGATTGCCCATCAGCTTGGTGCCATCATTCTCTTCACGTTCATTGTCCGCGCCCGCCACCGGGCGCTTTATCCGATTGCCACCTCTCTCAGAGATCAGAAAGCATGACAGCCTTTGACGAACTGATGGCTTTCCAGCGCGAAACCGAGGCGCTGGCCCAGATTGCCGGCCGCCTTGGCTGGGATCAGGAAACCATGATGCCACGCGGCAGCGCGAACCAGCGGGGCGAGGAAATGGCGGCCATCGAAGGCGTTCTGCACGCGCGCCGGACCGATGCGCGACTTGCCGAGTGGCTCGCGAAGGCCGTGGCGAAAGACGCGGCAGGCAACCGCGCGCTTGACCTGATCAGCCGCACCTATCTGAAGAACGCGCGGATTCCGGCCGGCCTCGCTAGCGAGATCGCCCGCGTGACCAGCGTGGCCCAGGGCATCTGGGCCGCGGCGCGCCGGGCCGAAGATGTCGCGGCCTTCCTGCCGACGCTTGAGAATGTCGTGGCGCTGGTCCGGGAAAAGGGCCAGGCGCTGGCCGATGGCGGCGACATCTACGACGCGCTTCTCGACGACTACGAACCCGAAGCGTCCGGGGCCGAGATTGCCGCGATGTTCGCGACCATGCGCCCGCGACTGGTCGCTCTGCGCGAGGCGGTTCTGGGCGCGGCGCACCGGCCGGCGCCGCTCAAAGGTTCCTTCGGGCAGGAAGGGCAGCTGGCCCTCGCGCGCGAACTGGCGGATGCGTTCGACTACGACTGGTCGCGCGGGCGGCTCGATCTGGCGGTCCATCCTTTCTCGTCGGGGTCCGGCAACGATGTGCGCATCACCACGCGGGTTTCCGACAGCGATCCGTTCAACTGCTTCTATTCGACGATCCACGAAGTGGGCCACGCCTGTTACGAACTCGCCATCGACCAGGCCTATCTGTTGACCCCCTTGGGGCAGGGTGTCTCGATGGGTGTCCATGAAAGCCAGAGCCGGATCTATGAAAACCAGCTTGGCCGTTCGCGCGCCTTCACCGGCTGGATGTTCGGCAAGATGACCGAGAAGTTCGGCGATCCGGGGGTCAGGGACGCCGACGCCTTCTATGGCGCGGTCAACAGGGTTCACCGGGGCCATATCCGCACCGAAGCCGACGAGGTGCAATATAACCTCCACATCATGCTGCGTTTTGATCTGGAGCGGGATCTGATGGCGGGTCGCCTGGCGGTCCGCGATCTGGAGGAAACCTGGAACGACCGTTTCCGCGCCGATTTCGGCTATCCGGTCGACAGGCCGTCGAACGGCCTGTTGCAGGACGTGCATTGGTCCTGCGGCCTTTTCGGCTATTTTCCGACCTATTCGCTGGGCAACCTCTACGCGGGCTGCCTGCACAAGGCGATGCGGGCCGCCCTGCCCGACCTCGATCAGAGCCTGTCGATGGGCGACGTCCGACCGGCGACCGGCTGGCTCAGGCACAATCTTCAGCACCATGGCAGCCTGCGCCCGCCGGTGGCCACCATCGAGCAGGCCTGCGGTTTCGCGCCCTCGGCCGAACCGCTCCTGGATTATCTGGAAACAAAATTCCGCGCCATCTACCGGCTCTGACCAATCTGGCCATCCCCGGTTCTGCCTTTCATTCTGGCACAAATATCCTCGGGGGTGGCCCGGCACTGCCGGGCAGGGGGCAGACAGCCCCCTAATCCGTCGGCCAGTCCGGCGCGCGTTTTTCGAGAAAGGCCGCGATTCCTTCCTCCGTATCGCGCCAGAGCATGTTGTCCACCATCACCCGCCCGGCAAGGGCATAGGCCGCCTCGGGCGGCAGGCCGATCTGATCGTAGAAGGCGCTTTTGCCGATCCTGACCGCCGCGTTCAGCTTGGCGGCCAGGGTTGCGGCCAGCGCCGCCGTCTCCTCGCGCAGATGCTCCGCCGCGACCACGCGGTTCACGAGGCCGACCTCCATCGCGCGGGCCGCGTCGATGAACTGACCGGTCGTCAGCATCTCGAACGCCACCTTGCGCGGCACATTGCGGGAAAGTGCCACCATCGGCGTCGAACAGAAGAGCCCGATGTTGACCCCGTTCACGCCGAACCGCGCGCCCTCCGCCGCCACCGCCAGGTCGCAAGACGCAACAAGCTGGCAGCCCGCCGCCGTGGCTATCCCCTGAACCTCCGCAATGACCGGCTGGGGCAGGGCGGGGATCATCTGCATCACTTCGGCGCATTGATCGAAAAGACCGCCGAAAAAGGCACGGCCCTTGTCGGCCCCCGCCCGTGCCGCCTGCATTTCCTTCAGGTCATGGCCCGCGCAAAAGGCCTTGCCCGCGCCCCGCAAGATCACGACGCGGGCCGTCCGGTCCTCCGTCAGGCGCCCGAACTCGGCCCGCAATGCCGCCAGCATGGCGCAGGACAGGGCGTTGCAACTGGCCGGACGGTTCAGGGTCAGCGTCACGATGCCGTGGACGGCCTCCGTAAGGATCAGCGGTTCGGTCACTTGTCATTCCCTTCCTTTGCCGACAGCTTAGGCCGACAGAGCACGGGGCGAAAGATGCAGGCGATCCTGACCGAGGCTGATCTGAGCGAATTCCTGCAGGTGACCTTTCCGCAGGTAAAGGAAGATTTCGCGGTCGAACACCTGACGCCCGAAGGGATCATCCTCAGGCTGAAGGTCGGTGAACGGCACCTCCGCCCCGGCGGCACAGTGTCCGGCCCGTCGATGTTCGGGCTGGCCGACGTGGCCTTCTATTTCGCGCTCATGTCGCGGATCGGGCTGCAGGCGCTGGCGGTCACGACCAACGTTTCCATCGACTTCCTGCGCAAACCCTTGCTGCACGCCGACCTTCTGGGCGAGGCGCGCATTCTCAAGATCGGGCGGCAACTCGCCGCCGGTGATGTTCTGATCCGTTCGGACGGCTGTGACGCGGTTGTGGCCCGTGCCGGCCTGACTTTCTCGATTCCTCCGCCAAAAAGCGGCTGAGTTATGGGGTATTTTAATACCACAATCATAAACTATTGATATGTATAAGTTAAATATTGACTGCACCTCTTGACGCCTCAGGGGAAATGCAGGACAAGCCGCCATCCGATCCGGGCACCTGCAAACCTGCCCGTCCTGACCCAAGAACCCAAAGGGTATCCGATGAAAACCTACACCGCAAAACCGGCGGAGATCGAGAAGAAGTGGATCCTGATCGACGCTGAAGGCGTCGTTCTCGGCCGCCTTGCCGTGATCGTCGCCAACCGCCTGCGCGGCAAGCACAAGCCGACCTTCACTCCCCACATGGACATGGGTGACAATGTCATCGTCATCAACGCCGACAAGGTGCAGATGACCGGCAACAAGCGGGCCGACAAGCGTTACTACTGGCACACCGGCTATCCGGGCGGCATCAAGTTCCGCACGGCCGAGCAGGTGCTGGACGGCAACCACCCCGAGCGTGTGGTGCTGAAGGCGGTCGAACGCATGATCACCCGCAACCGTCTGGGCCGCCAGCAGATGACCAACCTGCGCGTTTACGCTGGTGCCGCTCATCCGCATGATGCCCAGCAGCCCGAAGTCCTCGACGTCAAGTCGATGAACCCGAAGAACACCCGGAGCGCATGAAGATGGCCGACGAAATCAAATCTCTCGACGATCTGAAAGCCGCCGTGTCCGCAGCCCCCGCCGCGGTCGAAGCCGCCGCCGCGCCCCGCGCCCCGCAGCGTGACAAGCTGGGCCGGTCCTACGCCACCGGCACGCGCAAGGACGCGGTCGCCCGCGTCTGGATCAAGCCGGGTTCGGGCAAGGTGACGGTGAACGGCAAGGAAATGGCCGTCTACTTCGCTCGTCCGGTTCTGCAGATGATCCTGCGCCAGCCCTTCACCATCGCCAACGTGGATGGCCAGTTCGACGTGGTCGCCACCGTCGCCGGCGGCGGCCTGTCGGGGCAGGCCGGTGCGGTCAAGCACGGCATCTCCAAGGCGCTGCAGCTTTACGAACCGGGCCTGCGCGGCGCGCTGAAAGCGGCGGGCTTCCTGACCCGCGACAGCCGCGTGGTCGAACGGAAGAAATACGGCAAGGCCAAGGCCCGCCGCAGCTTCCAGTTCTCCAAGCGCTGATCGGACGGATATTCGGGAAAGGCCGCCCCTGCGGGCGGCCTTTCCCTTTGGCGCGGGCGGGAAAGATGGTCGCGCGCATGAAGGTGACGGCAGACCCGACCAACCGCACCCGGTCCCCGGCAAGCGTGCAGTGGAGTTCGCCCCCGCGCGCCGCGGCCTGAAAGGCCCGGAGTTCGGACTTTCCCAGCCTTTCGGCCCAATAGGGCACCAGCGTTGCGTGGGTCGATCCCGTCACCGGATCCTCGTCAATGCCCGCACCGGGCGCGAAATTGCGCGACAGGAAATCGACCGGCCGGCCCTGATGGGTCCGCCCGCCGTGATCGCCAACCCCACGGGAGGAAGGCGGGCAATGGTGGCCGGGTGGGGAACATGGGCGCGCACCGCGTCGGATGACGGCAGTTCCACGAAGTCATTCTCGAAATTGCGCGCCACGTGCGGTGCGCCGTCGGGAAAAGGGCCGCAAATTCGGCGGGCGGGGTTTCCGGCGAAGGGGCGGTCGGTGAAAGCATCGACCCGATGCATGGTCATCGCGGTCATGCGACGGGTCTCCGGCAAAAAAAATGGCCGGGCGCAAGGCCCGGCCGAGGAAGAGGCTCACGCTCTGGGGAAGCGAAGCCCGATGGGATCATTCCAGCCAGAAGGGGCGCGCGCATTCGCGGCGGGCTTCCGCATCGCTCAGCCCGATATCGCGCAGCATGTGGGTATCAAGCTTGCTCAGATCGCGGCGCGCCCGGGCGCGGCGGCGCCATTCCGACAGGGTCTGGCGGACGACGGCAAAGCTCCAGCCGGTGCGCAGCCCGGCGCCTCCGCTGGCGGTCATTTTGCTGTAGTTTGCCATGATGCACCTATTGTGTTGATACAATCCAAGTTATTCCGTATTGATTACCTACAATGGCGTGATACAATGCGCCAGTAAAACATTGTAATCATGACAATCACGGATCGTGATGACCGCAATCTGGCAACCGGACCTGACACAATTCGACGGACCGAAATATCTGGCCCTGTCGCATGCGCTGCGCGACGCGGTGCGCCGCGGTGATCTGCCGGAGGGCACGCGCCTGCCGCCGGTGCGTGAACTGGCCTGGGCCCTGTCGATCACCCCCGGCACGGTGGCGCGCGCCTATCAGATCGTGACCCAGGACGGGCTGCTGGAGGCGACCGTGGGGCGCGGCACGTTCGTGGCTGCCCGCCGGGCGCGCCTTGGGCCGACCCAGCCGATTTTCGAGGAACGCGAGGCCGACCGCAACGGGGCGGCGGTCGTCGACCTGCGCAGCCCGCAACTGCCGGATGTCGGGCAAAGTGCTGCAATCGCAGGGATTCTGCGCGAGATTGCCGATTACATGGGGGCGGACCATCTGGACTATCCCAGCCTGCGCCGCGACCTGCCGCTCAGACAGGCTTATGCCGATTGGCTGGGCGATCAGGCGCTGGGGAGCTTCGGGGCCGACGACATCGCCCTGACCCTTGGCGGCCAGAACGCGCTGAGCGTCGCGCTGCAATGCTGCCTGCGCGGCGAACGGCCCTATGTCTATTGCGAGGAACTGGCCTATGCCGGCTTTCGCCGCGCGGCGCGCCTGAACCGCGCCGAGGTTGCCCCGGTCACGCTCGATCGTGAAGGCATGATGCCGGAGGCCCTGGACCAGGCCTGCCGCCGCTACGGCGGACGGATTGTATGCATCACGCCGGAGGCACAAAATCCGACGGCCGCCTGCATGTCGCTCGAACGCCGCATCGCGATTGCGCGGGTCGCGCGCGCCCACGACCTGCAGATCATCGAGGACAATTGCTATTCGGTCGCGCTTGCGTCCGGCCCGTCGCTGCGGGCGCTGGCCCCGGAACGCACCTGGCATGTCACCAGCCTGTCGAAAAGCATCTCGGCGGGCCTGCGCTTCGGCGCCATCGTCTGCCCTACCGGCCTTGGCGAAGCGGCGCGGCTCGCCACCCAGCACAGCTATTTCGGCCTGCCGCGCCCGGTCTCCGACATCGCCTATGCGCTCTTCCGCTCGGGCGAGGCGATCCGGCTGCGCGACAAGGTGCAGGCGGCATTCAACCGCCGGCTCGAGATCGCGCTGAACATCCTCGGTCGCCACGACATGACCTGGCAGAAGGGGCTGAGCTTCATCTGGCTGCCGATGCCGCGCGGCTGGCGGGCCTCGACCTTCGCGCGTCTGGCCGAGGCGTCGGGCGTGCTGATCCGCTCTGCCGACGAATATGCGCTGACCGACGGCCGCGCGCCGAACGCGGTGAGAATCGCACTTGCCGGACCGATTCCCGAAGCCGAATTCATCCAGGCTCTGACCAAACTTGCCAAACTTCTCGATTCGCCACCGGATGACCTTGCGGTCTGAAGCTTCTGATACCGCATGAAATTTCGGCGTTTCACCGCACCGGGCAGAAAAAATGATCAAATTTTTTGCCTGATCGTCGAACCTGTGTTATTTGCTTCCCCGCATCGCACGGCTCGTGCAGACTGGCGCCGCCAACAGCCGACATAATCGGCGGGTGCCAAGTAAAGGTGGGGAGATGAACCAGACTTCTTTTTGGGGGCGCTTGACGCGTTCGCCGGCTCTCGGCGGCTATGCGATGATCAGCCCGACAGCGCTTTACGCGCTCTTGCTTCTGGCGGCGCCGCTGGCAACGGTGGTCTACCTGTCGTTCGTGGCGGACGGGTCCGGCGTGCGCGAGGTCATCCATCAGCCGACCTTGGCGAACTATGCGACCGCCTGGACCGATCCGATCTACCGCGCGTTGATGCTCAGGTCGCTGTTCGTGTCGACCCTGGTGACGCTGGCGACGGTGATCCTCGCCTTTCCGGTCGCCTACTACATCTCCTTCTACGTGGCGCCCAACAAGAAATCGCTCTGGCTCTTCCTGATCACCATTCCGTTCTGGACCTCCTATCTGGTCCGCGTCTTCCTGTGGAAAGTGATCCTGGGCTTCAACGGGGTGATCAATTCCGGCCTCATCTCGCTGGGCCTGATCGACGATCCGCTGACCTGGATCAACGTCAACGTCGGCGCGATCGTGATGACGCTGGCCCACGCCTACGCGCCCTTCGCGATCCTGCCGATCTTCGTGGCGCTGGAAAAGATCGACCGCTCGCTGCTGGAGGCGGGCCGTGATCTGGGCGAAGGCGCCATGACAACCTTCTGGCGGGTGACGCTGCCCTTGGCCATGCCCGGCGTCGTGGGCGCGGTCCTGATCGTCTTCATCCCGACCGTGGGCGACTATGTGACGCCCGACATCATCGGCGGCGGCAAGATCCCGCTGATCGCCAACGTGATCCAGAAGCTCATGCTCGGTATCGACAACATGCCGCTTGGCTCGGCCGTCGCCGTGTCGGCCATGCTGATCGTGGGGGCGGCGGCAGCGATCTTCGTGCTGCTCAACGCCCGCTTCCTGAAGGTGAAGAAATGAAATCCAGCGGAAAAGGCCTCTGGCTCTACGCCATCCTCTACCTTGCTTTCCTTTATGCTCCGATCGCGCTTCTGCCGCTCTTTGCCTTCAACGACGGCACGATCATCGCCTTCCCGCTGAAGGGCTTCACCTTCCGCTGGTTCACGGTTCTGGCCGACAAGGACCAGCTGCAACTGGCGGTCAAGAATTCGTTGATCGTGGCTGCGGCCACCGCCGTCATGGCGACCACGCTGGCGGTCTTCGCGGCCCGCGCCTCGACCCGGTATCAGTTCAAGGGCAAGGGGGCGATCCTCGGCCTGATCATGTTGCCGCTCGTCCTGCCGGAAATGATCGTGGCCATGGCGCTGCTGGTGGTGATCCTGCAGGTCCTGGGCGACGGGGCGCTCGGCCTTCTGTCGATCATCGCGGGCCATACGCTGATCTGCACGCCCTTCGCCATCGCCATCATGTCGGGCGCGTTCCAGAGCCTCGACAATTCGCTGGAGGAAGCGGCCTACGACCTGGGCGAGGACAAGATCGCGGCCTTCCGGCTGGTGATCCTGCCGCTGGTCCTGCCCGGCATCATCTCGTCGCTCCTGATCTCCTTCACGATCTCGATGGACGAATTCATCATCGCGAACTTCCTCGGCGGCACGCAGCAGACGCTTCCCGTCTATATCTATTCCTCGCTGCGCTTCCCCAAGGAAATTCCCGTCATCATGGCGGTCGCCACCTGTCTGGTGGCCGTGTCGATCTTCCTGCTCATCATTGCTGAATATTTCCGCCGCCGCGGGGTTGCCAAGACCGGCGGCAAGGATTCCGGAGGCTTCCTGTGACCGAAAAACCGATGATCGAACTGAAAGACGTTCAGAAATACTACGGCGACTATCACGCGCTGCGCGGCATCGACTGCGACATCCGCGCGGGCGAGTTCTTCTCGCTCCTCGGCCCGTCGGGCTGCGGCAAGACCACGCTCCTGCGCACCATCGCCGGGTTCGAGGACATCACCTCGGGCGTGGTGATGATCGACGGCAAACACATGGAAGGCGTGCCCGCCAACAAGCGGCCGACCAACATGGTCTTCCAGTCCTACGCAATTTTTCCGCACCTGACGGTCGAACAGAACGTGGCCTTCGGCCTGCGCAAGGATCCCCGCACGAAGGAGGAAAAGGCGAAAGCGGTCGAGGAAGCGCTCGGCATGGTCGGCCTCAAGGGCTTCGGCAAACGCGCGGCCCATGCGCTTTCCGGCGGCCAGCGCCAGCGCGTGGCGCTCGCCCGCGCACTGATCCTGAAACCCAAGGTGCTTTTGCTCGACGAACCGCTCTCGGCGCTCGACAAGAAGATGCGCGAACATATGCAGGTCGAACTGATCAAGCTGCAACGCCAGGTCGGCATCACCTTCATCCTCGTCACCCATGACCAGGAAGA
>CAZRKU010000034.1:0-31367 GCA_964600685.1 uncultured Frigidibacter sp.
AAGGACGGCGAGGTGCGCGAACTGCACAACCCTGCCGACATGCCCGACCTGACCTACGTCGACCATATCGAGGAGCCGCGCATCAAGGCGACGATCATGGTCCCCGACGACTATCTCGGCGACGTGCTGAAACTCTGCCAGGACCGGCGCGGCGTCCAGATCGACCTGACCTATGCGGGGAACCGCGCCATGGTCGTCTATGACCTGCCGCTGGCGGAGGTGGTCTTCGACTTCTACGACCGGCTGAAATCGGTGACGAAGGGCTATGCGAGTTTCGACTACCAGATCTTCGGCTACCGCGAGGATTTCCTGGTGAAAATGTCGATCCTGGTCAACGACGAACCCGTCGACGCGCTCTCGATCATGGTCCACCGCGACCGGGCCGAGGCACGGGGCCGCGCCATGGTCGAGAAGCTGAAAGACCTGATCCCCCGCCACATGTTCAAGATCCCGATCCAGGCGGCGATCGGCGCAAGGGTGATCGCGCGCGAGACCTTGAGCGCGATGCGCAAGGACGTGACCGCCAAGTGCTACGGCGGCGATGCCACGCGCAAGCGCAAGCTTCTCGACAAGCAGAAGGCCGGCAAGAAGAAGATGCGGCAGTTCGGCAAGGTGGAGATTCCGCAGGAAGCGTTCATCAGCGCGCTGAAGATGGATGGGTGAGGGGCTGCCGACGGTTAGACTTCGGCTTCCTCCGGCCGACCGGAATTGATCGATTGTCGAGCGAGGCCGGATGAACAATTAACCCCAAGACGGTCGCGAAGTGACGAAAGCGGGCGACCGTTGAGCACCTCAGACCGGGCCGTCACGCCAGCTTCCGTTGCAGAAGATCCCAGCGATTGCCGAACGGATCGCGCCAGACGGCGACCATTCCGTAAGGCTCCTGGCGCGGCGGTTCCTCGAATGTCACGCCGGCGGCCAGCATCGCGGCATGGTCGCGGGCGAAATCGTCGGTTTCCAGGAACAGAAAGACCCGTCCGCCGGACTGATGTCCGATCGCGGCGCGCTGCGGGGCCGAGGCGGCGCGCGCCAGAAGCAGCGCGGTTCCGCCGCCGTCATCAGGCGGTGCCACCTTCACCCAACGCTTTCCGGCGCCTTGCGGCACATCCTCGATCAGACGAAAGCCGAGCTTGCCCACATAAAATCCGATCGCCGCATCATAGTCGGGCACCAAAAGCGCGAGCGCCATGATCGACTGGCGTGGTCCCATGGGTCAGACGCGGGTCGGGCGCGTGTCGGGCAGGGCGATGCGCGCGACCTGTTCGGCGATCGGGTCGATCGACAGCGGGTGCGTGTCGCCCGTGTGGTCGTCCGGGTTTCCGATCACCTGCCAGCGGCCGTTCTTGTAGATCTCCAGCGCGCTGAAGTTCGCCTTGTAGCCCATCTTGCGGCTGCCGGGCACCCAGTAGCCCAGGTAGACATAGGGCAGCCCCGCCTGCCGGGCGATCTCGATGTGATCGAGGATGATGTAGGTGCCCAGACTGTCGCCGATCCGGTCAGGCTCATAGAAACTGTAGACCATGCTGACCCCGTCATCGAGCACGTCGGTCAGGCAAACGGCGGTCAGCCTGCGGCGGCCATCCGGCCGGTCGGGCGGGGCGGTATATTCGACCACGCGGCTCTTGACCGGGGTCTCCTCGATCATCGCCGCAAACTCGAATATATCCATGTCGGCCATGCCGCCGTCGGCATGGCGGCTGTCGAGGTAGCGGCGGAAAAGGCCATACTGATCCTCGGTCGCCCAGGGACTGGTCGCTTCGCGCCTGAGATCGCTGTTGCGTCTCAGTGTCCGGCGCTGGCTGCGGTTGGGTGCGAAATCCGCCACGCGGATGCGCGCCGACAGACAGGCGTTGCATTCCGCGCAGGATGGCCGGTAGAGCACATTCTGCGACCGGCGGAAGCCCTGCTTGGAGAGCGCATCGTTCAGTCGCGTCGCATTGTCCACGGGAAGCGCAGTAAAAAGCTTACGCTCCTGCCGCCCGTCCAGATAGGGGCAGGGTTGCGGTGCCGTAACATAGAACTGTGGCGCGATTGGCAGCGTGTGGCGCATGTAAACTCGCAACCGTCATGACAAAACCTGAGGCGAGGCTAGCAAAGCCTCCCGCTTCCGCCAAGGGGGCTGTTGCCCGCCTGCCGAAAAGGGCATGGGCGTGACCGCGCCGCGATCAGAGCGCCGATCGGGCCGGGATTGTCGCCGCAAGGGAAAAGGCCGGACTTTCGCCCGACCTTCCTCAGTGTCCTCCCTGGGTGCTCAGTAGCTGCCGCTTGGCGTATCTACCCCGGCATCCCTGGCCGACGGGGCGCCGGTGTCGCGGGCGGCACGGGCCCGTTCGTCGAGATACTGGTCGAACTCGGACTTGTCCTTGGAGGCGCGCAGACGCTCAAGGAAGGCCTCGAATTCTTCCTGCTCGCGTTGCAGGCGGTTCAGCGTGTCGGCCTTGTAGGCGTCGAAGGCCGAGTTGCCCGAAGACCGGAACCCGCCATGGGCGTGAAACCGGCCGGCGACGTCGCGGCGATGGCCGCAGCCTTTGGAAAACATGCGCTTGCTCCAGATCAGGTAGGCCAGGAGGGCGAGACCCACCGGCCAGAAAAGAACGAAGCCCAGGATCATCAGCGCGATCCAGGCCCCCTTGCCCCGCTCGTCGAGCCACAGTTCGGCCCGTGCCGGCCAAGAGGCGGTGGTAGTGGTCATGGAACCCTCCGTTGAACTCATGTGAATGTCTTTCACATTCTGTAAGATGGCAAGGAGTGCGCAGGGGTCAAGAGGTGATGTAAACTAATTTAACATACATGCGAAAATCTGCCGACGGCAGGGCAGGCCGGGCTCAGGCGGTGAAATCGGCCAAAGTGGCGCCGGACAGGGCCAGCAGCCGGTCGGGGGCAATCGGGAAAATATGGCGGGGCGTTCCGGCTGCCGCCCAGATCCGCGCAAAGGCCATGAGCCGGGGGTCGAAGAAGGCCGTGACCGGATTGAGATGCGCGATGGGGGCGACGCCGCCGATGGCAAAGCCGGTCTCGGCCCGGATCAGGTCGGCATCGGCCTTGCCCAGGGCTTCGCCCGCGACCGCGCTGGCCCGTGCCGGATCGACCTGATTGCCGCCTGCGGTGATGAACAGAACGACATGACCGCGCATCAGGCCCCGAAAGATGATGGACTTGGCGATCTGATCGGTCAGGCAACCGGCGGCGTCCGCCGCCTGTTCGGCGGTGCGCGTCTCGAAAGGCGTCTCCATGATCTCCGCCACTAGTCCCGCAGCGTCGAGTGCGGCCTTGACCCGCTTCAGACTTTTGCTCATCACCCGATCCTTTTGTGCCAGAAAAGCCGGGCGGCCGGAAAGTTGCAACAGCATTGACCATGCGCCCCGCGCGGCTACTGTCCGGGCATGGACTTTGCTGCCCGACTGACTCGTTGCCCGATCCCCTATGACCCTGACCGAGCGGCGGATGCGCGCGCGCGCTTTGTCCATATGACGCCCGACCTGCGGGCGCTGCTGGAGGGGACGGCGGGATGCAGCCCCTATCTGGCCGGCCTGATGCTTGTTCAGGCGGACTGGCTTGAGAATGCCTTGTCCGGCGCCCCCGAAACGGCGTTGCAAGAGGCCTTGCGCGCAGTGGAGGGACTGCCCTCGGACCAGCTCGGTTCCGCCCTGCGGCGCGCCAAGGCGCGTGTGGCCCTTCTGGCCGGGCTGGCGGATCTGGGTGGGGTCTGGCCGCTGGAGACGGTCACCGGTGCCCTGACGCAGCTTGCCGATCAGGCGGTGCATCAGGCGCTGACAGCCCTTGTCGGTGACGAGATCCGGCGCGGCAGGCTGCCCGGCGCCACGGCGGACGATGCGGCACGGGCGGGCGGCATGGTCGCGGTCGCCATGGGCAAGATGGGGGCGGGAGAACTGAATTATTCCTCCGACATCGACCTCATCTGCCTCTTCGACGACAGCCGTTTCGATGCGGGCGAGGTGCAGGAGGCGCGGGCCTCCTTCATCAAGGTCGTGCGCCGGATGACGGCGATGCTGTCCGATCTGACCGAGGGGGGCTATGTCTTTCGCACCGACCTGCGCCTGAGGCCCGATGCCTCGGTCACGCCGGTCTGCATCTCCATGTCGGCGGCGGAAAGCTATTACGAGGCCGAAGGGCGAACGTGGGAGCGCGCCGCCTATATCAAGGCCCGCGCCTGCGCGGGCGACATCGCGGCGGGGGAGCGGTTCCTGAAGGCCCTGACGCCCTTCGTCTGGCGCAAGCATCTGGACTTCGCCGCCATTCAGGACGCCCACGACATGCGCCTGAGGATCCGCGAGCACAAGCGGCTGCACGGGCCGGTCGTCCTTGAAGGCCACAACCTGAAGCTCGGGCAGGGCGGCATCAGGGAGATCGAGTTCTTCACCCAGACGCGCCAGCTGATCGCCGGCGGGCGCGACCCCGATCTGCGCCAGCGCGCAACCGTGCCGGGCCTCGCCGCGCTGGCGGCGAAGGGCTGGGTGACGGAGGCTGTTGCGACCGAGTTGACCGACCATTACCGTGCCCATCGCGAGGTGGAACATCGGGTGCAGATGGTGGCCGACGCGCAGACCCACGACCTGCCGATGACACCCGAAGGGTTCGACCGGCTTGCGCGGATGATGGGCGAAGGCGATACGATGCGCCTGCGCGCCGGACTTCTTGACCGGCTGGACCGCGTCGCGGACCTCACCGAAGGATTTTTCGCGCCCGGTGAAGCCCGGTCGGGGCCGCAGATGAGCGAGGAGACGCGCGCGCTTGTGGAAAGCTGGCGGCTTTATCCGGCGCTGCGGTCCGAGCGGGCGGGGCGGATCTTCGCGCGGGTCCGGCCGGAAATCCTGACACGGCTTTCACGGTCCGCGAACCCCGGCGAGGCGCTCTTGCAGTTCGACGGCTTCCTGAAGACCCTGCCGGCGGGGGTGCAGCTTTTCTCGCTGTTCGAGGCGAACCCGCATCTGATCGACCTGATCGTCGATATCTGCGGCACGGCGCCGGGGCTTGCCGCCTATCTGTCGCGCAATGCGGCGGTGCTGGACGCGGTGATCGGCGGATCGTTCTTCGCCCCCTGGCCGGGCGGCGCCGCCTTGCAGGCCCAGCTTGAGAAGCATCTTGCGGATGTGCCCGACTACGAACGAAAGCTCGATGCAGCGCGCCGCTGGGTGAAGGAATGGCACTTCCGCATCGGCGTCCACCATCTGCGCGGCCTGATCGACGCGAGCGAGGCCGGGCGGCAATATGCCGACCTTGCGGCGGCGGCGGTCGCGGCGGTCTGGGCGCCGGTCGTGGCCGAGTTTGCCCGCAAGCACGGGGCTCCGCCGGGGCAGGGGGCGGTCGTGGTCGGCATGGGCTCGCTTGGGTCGGAGCGGTTGAATGCCGCGTCCGATCTCGACCTTCTGGTCATCTACGATGATGCGGGCACCGAGATGTCGGACGGTCCGCGCCCCTTGGCGACGCGGCCCTATTATGCGCGCCTGACCCAGGCTTTCGTCACCGCCCTGACCGCGCCGATGGCCGAGGGGCGGCTCTACGAGGTGGACATGCGGCTGCGCCCCTCCGGCCGGCAGGGGCCGGTCGCGGTGTCGCTGACAGCGTTTTGCGACTATCAGATGACCGAGGCCTGGACCTGGGAACATCTCGCCCTGACCCGGGCACGGGTTGTCGCGGGGGGCGATGCTCTGGCCGGGGATGTGGAGGCCGCGCGGCAAGATGTGCTTCTGGCCAAATCGACCGGGGACAACGTCCTGTCTGACACGGCGGAGATGCGGGAGCGGATTTTTGCGGCCAAGGCCCCGGACGGAGAATGGGAGGCCAAGATCGGCCCCGGCCGCTTGCAGGACATCGAGCTTCTGGCGCAAGCCTGCGCCCTCAGCTTCGCTGATCCGGCCCGCCGAACCGATGCGCAGCTTCGGGCGGGGCTCAAGGCGGGCCTGATCGACCGGTCCGATGAGGCCGCACTGCAAGGCGCCTACCGGTTTTTCTGGCGCCTGCAGGCGGGTGGGCGGCTTCTCAGCGACCGCCCGATCGACATGGCGGCCATCGGTGAAGGCGGGCGGGCTTTCTTGCTGCGCGAGACGGGAATGTCGTCACTGGATGCGTTGAAGTCGGAACTGGCGGCGCATATTGCCCGCGTGGCGGAAATCGTAGGCCGCAGGCTGGGCAAGACGGGTTGCGCGGACTGACGGCATGTGGTGGTGGCGATGGCGAGGAAGATCATGGAGATGACGCTTGCGGATCCCAAGGGTCTCGTGCGCGAGAGTTATGCGATGGAGGGGATCACCGCGCCCGAATGCCGCTCGATCTTTCTGGACTGGGCGCTGAGCCTGAAAGCCGGCACGGATCCGGCAGAGGCCGCCCGTGTCCTGATCGCCCACTATGCGCTCGGTCGGCCCGATCATCCGATGTCCGAGGTTCTGAAAGCCGGTCTCGCGCCACCCGCAACCCCAAGCCGCCGGGGTGGGCGCGCGGGCCGGCTTGGCGCGGCGGGGTCGGGCAATCCCTGACTCACGGCCTGTCGGGCTGAAGAATTCTCGGGCCGATTCTCCGGCGGTCGGCAGAGGTCAGGATTGCGACGCGCGCGGCAGGGCAGCGGCCTTCCGCGCGAGTGTTTCGATGCGGCCCCAGTCGCCCGCCACAACTGCGTCGGCGGGTGCGACCCAGCTGCCGCCGACGCAAAGCACGGTCTTGAGCGCCAGATAATCCCCGACATTCGCCATGCTGATGCCACCCGTGGGGCAAAAGCCGACCTGCGGGATCGGGGCGCCCAGCGCCTTCAGCGCGGCGGCGCCGCCGACGGATTCGGCCGGGAAGAATTTCTGGACGGCATAACCCTTTTCGAGAAGGGTCATCACCTCGCTGGCCGTCACCGCACCCGGCAGGAGCGGCAGGCCTTCATCCTCGCAGGCCCCGATCAGCCGGTCGGTCGCGCCGGGCGATACGCCGAAGGTCGCGCCCGCCGCTTTCGCCGCCTTCACGTCGGCGGGTGTCAGAAGCGTGCCCGCGCCGACCACGCCGCCCTCGACCTCGGCCATGGCGCGGATCGCATCGAGCGCCGCCGGGGTGCGCAGGGTCACTTCCAGGGCAGGCAGGCCGCCCGCGACCAGCGCGCGCGCCAGTCCGGCGGCACGGGTGAAGTCGTTGATCACGAGCACCGGAACAACCGGGGCGAGGGCGCAGATACGGGCGGCGGCGCGGCTCTGTTCGGCGGGGGTCATGGGTTTTGATCCTTGTGACAGGTGACTGGGGCAGGCGCCTCCGGCGGGGATATTTGCGGACAGAAAATGCGGGGCGGGCCGGGCATGAGGATCTCAGACAACCAGCGCGCCGCCGGTTTCGGCCGGGCCGACGTGATCCCGGAAGGCCGCGAAAAGCTCGCGCCCCACGCCATGCTGATTGTGGCCCAGATCGGCGGCGGCGGGCACGCGGGTCATCAGGTCGGGCACCAGCGCCTCGATCGTGCCGGCATCGGCGTCCAGCCGGATCACATCGCCGTCGCGGAGATAGGCGAGCGGCCCGCCGCAGGCGGCTTCCGGGCTGACATGAATGGCCGCCGGAACCTTGCCGGATGCCCCCGACATCCGCCCGTCGGTCACCAGCGCCACCCGCAGGCCGCGGTCCTGGAGGACGGCAAGGGTCGGGGTCAGGGAATGCAGTTCCGGCATGCCGTTGGCGCGCGGTCCCTGAAAGCGGACGACCACCACCGTGTCGGTGGTGAATTCGCCGCGCCTGAAGGCGGCCTTGACCTCCTCCTGATCGGCGAAGATGCGGGCGGGCGCTTCGATGACATGGCGGTCGGGGGCGACGGCGGACACTTTGATGACGCCGCGTCCCAGATTGCCGCCGAGTTGCTTCAATCCGCCCTCGGGCTGGAACGGGTCGGAGGCGGGCCGCAGGATGCGGTCATTGAGCGACTGGCTGGTTCCGGCTTCCCAGACCAGCGCGCCATCCTTAAGCTTCGGCTCCTGCCGGTAGCGCGACAGGCCATCGCCCGCGACCGTCATCACATCCTCGTGCAGAAGCCCCGCATCGAGCAGTTGGCCGATCATGAAGCCAAGCCCGCCCGCCGCGTGGAAATGGTTCACGTCGGCCAGTCCGTTCGGATAGATTTTCGCCATCAGCGGGACCGCCGCCGACAGGTCGGCGAAATCCTGAAGGTCGAGCTGGATACCCGCCGCCCGCGCCATGGCCGGCAGATGCAGCACGAGGTTCGTCGACCCGCCCGTCGCCATCAGTCCGACCAGCCCGTTCACGAAGGCTTTTTCGTCAAGGATCCGCCCGGCCGGGCGATAGTCATTGCCCAGCGCGGTGATCTGCGCCGCGCGTTCGATGCCCGCCACCGTCAGCGCCTGCCGGAGCGGCGTGCCCGGCGTGACGAAGCTCGCGCCCGGCAGATGCAGGCCCATGAACTCCATCAGCATCTGATTGGTGTTGGCCGTGCCGTAGAAGGTGCAGGTGCCCGACCCGTGATAGCTGGCCATTTCCGCCGCCATCAGCGTGTCGCGCCCGACTTCGCCGGTGGCGAACTGCTGACGGACCTTGGACTTTTCGTCATTGGGCAGGCCGGTGGTCATCGGGCCGGAGGGCAGGAAGACCGCGGGCAGATGGCCGAAGGTCGCGGCGGCCATCACGAGGCCCGGCACGATCTTGTCGCAGATGCCAAGGAAAAGGGCTGCGTCGAACGTATTGTGCGACAGCGCGACACCGGCCGAAAGCGCGATCACGTCGCGCGAGAAGAGCGAGAGTTCCATCCCGGCCTGGCCCTGTGTGACCCCGTCGCACATCGCGGGCACACCGCCCGCCACCTGTGCGGTCGCGCCCGCGGCCCGCGCGGTCCGGCGGATCAGTTCGGGGTAATGTTCGTAGGGCTGATGGGCCGACAGCATGTCGTTATAGGCCGTCACGATCCCGATGTTCGGCGCTCGGCCTTCGGCCAGCGCCGCCTTGTCCTGCCCCATGGCGGCATAGGCATGGGCCTGGTTGCCGCAGGACAGATGCGCGCGGGCCGGGCCTGCCGCGGCGGCCGCCGCCAGCCGATCCAGATAGGCGTTGCGTGTTGCCTGCGACCTGTCGCGGATCCGGTCGGTGACGGCGGCGATGGATTTCTGGACTGTCATCCTGTGCGGCTCCTGGAATGCAGGGCGGCCTTAGCACATATTGTTAGCGCTAACAATCCCTGCCGGGCGTCTGGCGCGGCCACGGGTCAGTCTGGCAGGCGACGCCCCCTTTCGCAAGCGCGCTCCAGCGAATAGAGGTGGGGAAAGAGCCGGAGTCCGCCATGACCGACGACATTTCCTCCTATCCCACCGTGCGCCTGCGCCCCAAGGCCGAGGCCCGCGCCATCCGCCATGGATTTCCGTGGGTCTATGCCGACGAACTGGTGACCGACCGGCGCACGATGGCGATGGTCCCAGGGACGCTCGCCCAGCTTGAGGATGACGAGCGCCGCGCGCTGGGGCTGGTCACGGTCAATCCCAAGTCGAAGATCATCGCCCGGATGCTCGATCGCGATCCCGATGCGGTGATCGGACGCGACTGGTTCGCGGCGCGCCTGGCGCGCGCACTGGCGCTGAGGGAGCGGCTTTATGACGCGCCATACTACCGGCTTGCGCATGCCGAGGCCGACGGTCTGCCCGGTGTCATCATCGACCGCTTCGGCGATCTGGCGGTGATCCAGCCCAATGCCGCCTGGGCCGAGACGCATCTTGCCGCTCTCGCCGATGCGCTGGCGGGTGTGACCGGCGTGGCCCGTATCGTGAAGAACGGCACCGGACGCTCACGGGGGCTGGAGGGGCTGGTCGAAGAAACCTCGGTTCTGCGCGGGCGGGTCGACGGGCCGCTGCCGGTGCCGATGAACGGGGCCACCTACATGGCCGACGTGACCGGGGGCCAGAAGACCGGGCTGTTCTTCGATCAGCGCGACAATCATGCCTTTGCCCGGCGGCTGGCCAGCGGCGCGCGGATGCTCGACGTCTTCTCGCATGTCGGGGGCTTTGCCTTGGCGGCCCTCGCGGGAGGCGCGGCCAGCGCGCTGGCGGTCGACAGTTCAGCGCCGGCGCTGACGCTTGCCGCGAAGGGGGCGGAGGCTTCGGGCTTTGCCGCGCGCTTCGCCACCCGTCAGGGGGACGCCTTCGCGGTGCTGGAGGCGCTGGCCGAGGAGGGGGCGAAGTTCGATCTGATCGTCTGCGATCCACCGGCCTTCGCGCCGTCGAAACCGGCGCTTGAGGCCGGGTTGCGCGCCTATGAGCGGGTGGCAAAGCTCGCGGCGCCGCTCGTCACGCCGGGGGGCTATCTGGGGCTTTGCTCCTGTTCGCACGCCGCCGATCTGGCGCAGTTCCGCAACGCCTGCGCCCGGGGGATCGGACGGGCCGGGCGGCGCGGGCAGCTGTTGCACACAGGCCATGCCGGGGCGGATCACCCGATGCTGCCGCAATTGGCCGAGAGCGCCTATCTCAAGGCGCTCTTCTTCCGGCTGGACGGATGAGGGCGCTTCTGGACGCCAATGTCCTTTATCCGACCGTTCTGCGCGAGATTCTGATCGGCGCGGCGCGGGCGGGGCTTTACCGGCCGCTCTGGTCGGACCGCATTCTGGAGGAATGGGCACGCGCGACCGTCAAGCTTGGTCCGGGGGCCGAGGTGATGGCGCGCGGTGAGATTGCAGCCCTGCGCGTGGCCTTTCCGGGGGCCGCGGTGGCGCTGCCCGTGGGACTGGCGGCGCGGCTCTGGCTGCCCGATCCGAATGATGTTCATGTGCTGGCGGCGGCGATTGCCGGGCATGCCGACCTGATCGTGACCTTCAACGCCGCCGATTTTCCGCGTCATACGCTGGCGGAGGAGGGGCTGGACCGGCAAGACCCCGATCAGTTCCTGCTGGCGCTTCATGCCGAGGCGCCGGCGCAGGTCGGCGCCACCTGCGAAGCCGTCCGGGCCGAGGCGGAGCGGCTTTCCGGGCAACCGCAGCCGCTCCGTGATCTGCTGAAACGCGCGCGGTTGCCACGGCTGGCGAAACGGCTGGACGGGCAGGGGTAGGCGTCAGCCTTTTTCGGCCTTGCGGCGCGACGGGATCGCGGACCGGGCGAGCGGATGGTGATCCAGCACCAGATCGCGCAGATGGTCGTCCAGCACATGCGTATAGATTTCGGTCGTCGCAATGTCGGCATGTCCCAGCAGCGTCTGGATGCTGCGCAGGTCGGCGCCGCCCTGCAACAGGTGGGTCGCGAAGGCGTGGCGAAGGCGGTGCGGCGTCACTGTGCCCGGATCAACCCCCGCCTGAACCGCGATGGATTTCAACAGGCGATGCGCCACCTGCCGTGACAGATGCCCTTCCGCCCCGTCCGAGGGGAAAAGAAAGCGCGAGGGCGGCACCCGGCGGGCCAGGCGCGCCTCCTCCTCGGCCCGGTCGCGGTGGGCGAGCCAGGTCGAAAGAGCAAAGCGGGCGGGGCGCGACAGGGGCACGAGCCGTTCCTTGTCGCCCTTGCCGCGCACCAGCATCATCGCCGGATCGCCGCGCGCCGCCTGAACCGGCAGGCCCACCAGTTCGCTGATCCGCATGCCGGTCGCATAGAGCAGTTCCAGCAGACAGATGTTGCGCAGCCGATCGCTCTCCGTCCGGCCAAAGGCGGAGGCGGCCGCCAGCAGCGCGCCGACCTCGTCCTGCGCCAGCGTTTTCGGCAGGCGTTTCGCACGCCCCGGCCCGGTCAGGCGCAGGGCCGGATTGTCCGGTCGCCAGCCTTCGTCATAGGCGAAACGGAAAAGCTGGCGCAGCGACGACAGACGCCGGGCGCGGGTGGCGCGGGACAGGCCCTGTCCGTCGCAATCGACCAGGTAGTCCTCGATCTGCGCTTGGTTCGCCGCCAGAAAGGACGACCCGCGCCGCGCCAGCCAGTCGGCCGCGTCCTTGAGGTCGCGCCCATAGGCCAGGAGCGTGTTGCGGGCCGCGTTCAGTTCCGCCGCCTGTGCCTCGAGAAAGGCGGAAATCCAGCGGGCGGCCTCGGGCGTAGGGGCCATGCTCAGCCCCGCCGCTCCAGCAGCAGCAGTTCAAGGGCAGCTTGCCGCGCAATCTTTTCCAGCCCGACTTGGCGCAGAAGGGCAAGCCCGCCCGTGACCTCGCGCAGATCACCGCTTGCCCCCATGGTGATCCGGTCGATGGCCCAGAGAAGCGCCTCCCCCAGCCGCCGCTCGGAGAGGAGCCGCGCGGAGTTCTCCTCCAAGGCCGGGGTCGTCGCGGCAAAGGCCTTCTGGATGGCGACACCCATCTGATCGGGCGGAATGAGACCGTCCACCTCGCCACGCGCAAGGCCGCTCAGAAATGCGTCCGCTTCGCCCGACGGTTGGCGGCGCAGGGCCACCTGCTCGAAACTGTCGGACAAGAGGCCGATCCGGAAGGCAAGTCGGCCCGTGGCGTCCGGCAGGTCGAGCGCCGCAAGCCGCGCGCCGAACATCTGCGCAAAGGGCACCTCCAGTTCCTGTTCCTGCATCTGGTCCCAGACGGGCGGCAGCGCGACCGCAACGGCGGCACCGTCCCCGGCCGAAAGTGCTGCATCGAGTTTCTGAATGGCGCGCACCCGTTCCCATACACCGCCGGAGGCTGCGGGCTGCTGTTCGGAATAGAGGCCGAGCAGGCGGTTCGGCGGGATCGCCCCGGTGCGCGACAGCCGCTCGCCCGCCTCGATCCGCGTCTTCCAGCCGCTGTTCGACCTGAGGTCCGCCTGCGCGAAAGCCACCGGCAGCGTGGCGGTCGGCAACGGCTGGCCGATCGCCTCCATCAACCTGAGGACCAGCGGCGAGGGGCGGTCGGGCGGCGGCAGATCGTCGTCCTCTTCGAAGAGGTCGGGGTCAAGGAACCGCGCCAGCAGCGCGTCCATCGCCGGCTCGATCGTGCCAAGGGTGCTGCCGGTGCGCAGCGAAAGCGCCGCCGCGTTCCAGTCGCCGCCACGCGCCAGGCAGAAGATGCGCGCCGGAAAAGTGGGGGCAATCTGCGGGGTCGCGGCCATCACCCGGCAGGCGCGCTCCTCCTCGCCGACCAGAAGCGACACGTCGAACCAGCGGCGGAAACTTTCCGGGTCGGGTTTTTCCAGCATCTCCAGAAGCGCCAGCGCCGGTTCAAGCGCGCCAAGGTCGAGGAGCTTGTCGATCCGCGCCAGAAACAGGGCATTCTGCGGATCCCCGTCGACCGGCGGCGCGAACTCCGCCAGGAGCAGCGTATAAAGCAGCCCGCGCACGGCGGGCAGGGCGTCTGGCGGTTCCTCGTGCAAAAGGCGCGCCAACTCGCCCGACTGCGACTTGGCCCAGACGTCGAACGGCAGGCCAGAACGGCCGGCGGTCACAAGGCCGAGTCCGACCGGCGGGCGCCTGCCAAGCGGTGCGACCGTGATCGTCCCCGGCACCGGCACGCCCGTTGTCGTCGGCGCGCGCACACCCGGCTGGTTTGGCGGCACCGGGCGGGGCAGGGTGGCAGGGGTGGCAACCGATTGCGAAAGCCAGTCGATCGCGGAAAGCGGGGCCTCGTCGGCGGCCAATGGCCCAGCCATCCCCGCCGCGAGGGCGGGAAGCAGGGCCAGGCGCCCGATGAACCGTCTATTGATCCACATTCAGCTCGACCGGCTGGGTGACATCGCTCCGCACCGGTTGAAGATCGCCCAGATAGGCATAGGCCACAAGCCCGAGGAACGCGAAAAGGACCAGGGTGACGAGGGCCTTCAGGATGCGGAACATGGTTGCCTGCCGTTTGTTGTCGTTGCCGTGCGTCCTGCCCGCGACCCCGGACCGGGTCAAGGGCTGTCGAGGATGGTCGGTGGCGATTGTATATGGCTTTTTCGGCGAACTCACGCCATTCAGGTCGAAAGATGCCCGATATGTTGGCCCGATGGCGAAATTTCGCCCTTCGGTGACGGGTGGGGCGGCGCAGGTCAGGGACGGTGAAGATGCAATTGCGGCGCAGTGTGGCGCTGATCGGCATGATGGGGGCGGGCAAGACCGCGGTGGGCACGGCGCTGGCACGTCATCTGGGTGTGCCGTTTCTTGATTCGGACGAGGAAATCGCCCGCGCCGCGCAGATGAGTGTGGCCGAGATCTTTGCCCGCGATGGGGAGCTGTTTTTCCGTGCGCGCGAATCCGAGGTGCTGTCGCGGCTTCTCAACGGCGTGCCGACGGTGATTTCGACAGGTGGCGGCGCGTTTCTCGCCCCGCAGAACCGGCAGGCGATATCGGCGCGCGGGGTGGCGGTCTGGCTGAAGGCGGATCTCGAGCTTCTGTGGCAAAGGGTGCGCCACAAGACGACGCGCCCCTTGCTGCGCACGCAAGATCCGAAAGGCACGCTGGCGCGGCTTCTTGCGGAACGCGCGCCGGTTTATGCGCTGGCCGATGTGGTGGTCGAGGCGGCGGCTGACCTTTCGGTCGAACAGATGGCGGCCAAGGTCGTGCAGGCGCTGGTGGTCCATGGCGATGTGACGGATGGGGAATGAGCGGAACAATTGATACAGTGCGCGTCGATCTGGGCGCACGGTCCTATGACGTGCGGATCGGGCCGGGGCTTCTGGCGCGGGCCGGGGCGGAAATCGCGCCGCTCCTGAAGCGCCCGCGCGTGGCGGTGATCACCGACGAAACCGTGGGCCGCCTGCATCTGGAAAGCCTGCGCGCCGGTCTGGGCGACGTGGCGATGAGCGTGCTGCGCCTGCCGGTGGGCGAGGCGACGAAGGGCTGGCCGCAGTTCACCCGCACCGTCGAATGGCTGCTGGCCGAAAAGGTCGAGCGACGCGACATCGTGGTGGCGCTCGGCGGCGGGGTGATCGGCGATCTGGTGGGATTTGCGGCGGCGGTCCTGCGCCGCGGGGTGCGGTTCGTGCAGATCCCGACCTCGCTTCTGGCGCAGGTCGACAGTTCGGTGGGCGGCAAGACCGGCATCAATTCGGCCGATCATGGCAAGAACCTGATCGGGGCCTTTCACCAGCCCGTTTTGGTTCTGGCCGATATCGACGTGCTGGAAACCCTGCCGGCGCGCGACTTTCTGGCGGGTTATGGCGAGGTGGTGAAATACGGGCTTCTGGGCGACCGGGGGTTTTTCACCTGGCTGGAAGCGGAGGGACCGGCGCTGGCGCGGGGCGACGGCGCGGCGCGGCAAAGGGCCGTGACCCATTCGGTGACGATGAAAGCCCGGATCGTCGAACGCGACGAGACGGAGGAGGGCGACCGCGCCCTGCTGAATCTGGGCCATACTTTCTGTCACGCGCTGGAGGCTGCGACAGGCTTCGGCGACCGGCTTCTGCATGGCGAAGGCGTGGCAATCGGCTGCGCGCTCGCGTTCGAACTCAGCCAGAGGCTGGGCCTGTGCAGCCAGGAAGACCCCAGCCGGGTGCGCGCCCATCTGAAGGCGATGGGGATGAAATGCGATCTGGCCGACATTCCCGGCGATCTGCCCGATGCCGATGCGCTGATTGCCTTGATGGGGCAGGACAAGAAGGTGGTGGACGGCAGGCTGCGCTTCATCCTGGCCCGCGGGATCGGCCGGGCATTCGTCAGCAGCGATGTTGACCTGCCTGTCGTGCGCGGCTTGCTGCGGGACGCGCTGAACCACCGCTGATCGGCTGCCGCCTTCCGCCAGAAAGGAAACGGGCCGGCCAAGGGCCGACCCGCGCCGTTCCGCCCGCGGCGGCAGGTCAGAACGGGATTTCATCATCCATGTCGCTGCGCGCGCCACCGCCACCTTGCGACGGGCCGCCCCGGTCGGCGTAACCGCCGCCACCGCCGTAGCCGCCCGAAGACTGGCTGTCGTCATGGCTGCCGCCGCCGCCTTCCCCGCGCCCGCCCAGCATCGTCAACGTGCTGCGGAACGGACGCAGGACCACCTCGGTCGAATAGCGCTCCTGACCGGACTGGTCCTGCCATTTGCGGGTTTCAAGCTGACCTTCGACATAGACCGTCGATCCCTTGCGCAGATACTGCTCCGCCACCTTGGCGAGGTTCTCGTCGAAGATCGCGACCGAATGCCATTCGGTGCGTTCCTTGCGTTCGCCCGTCGCCTTGTCGCGCCAATTCTCGGACGTCGCTATCCTGAGGTTGCAGACCTTGCCGCCGTTCGGAAAGGACCGGACTTCGGGGTCGCGCCCCAGATTGCCGATCAGAATGACCTTGTTCACCGACCCCGCCATGATGCGCCTTTCATCCGATTCTAGATGCGTTGTTAGACCACCAGCATAGGGTTAATGAAAGGTGCATTCCATGCCGCCGCCTGCAAAGTCACCCGTACCCCCCTTCCCTGAACCTCAGCCAGAGCGGCGGGGAAGGGGCGCGCTTCCTGGTCTGGTGCGATGGCGCGGGCGGGTTCGGGTTGGCGACAAGCGGCCCGCCGGTGCATGGTGTGCCGGACAGGCCCAAACGGGAAAGGCGCTGTCGGTTGCCTCGGGCGCGCTTCAGGAACTGATCAGGCCTACTTCGCGCAATGGGGGCTGACCGCTGCCGGAACCGATGTCGCTTGCTTCACCAGCAAGGGATTTTCGATCGCCGAAATTGCAGCGATGCGGCGATCGGCCGAAGGAACGGTGGAGAGCCAGCTGAATGCGATCTATCGCAAGAGCGGACTTGCCGGACGCGGCCAACTGGCCTGCCTGCTGATCGAAGACTTGCTGAGCGGACCGTTGCCGGTGGCGCGCCACCCCGCCAAGCATGCCGCCAGAAGCACACTGGATTGAGCGGAACTTTGCCCCTATAGTCCGCGCCGTGGTGCGGATGGGGCGTGTCGGACTTATGCAGCGCGTTGTTAGAGGGGCGATTTTTGCCTCGTTCGCCTCGGCCCTCGCGTTGGCGGGCAGCGCGGACGCCCAAGGGCTGTGGCTGCCGAAGAAGGGCGCAAAGACCAGTCGCGGCGCGCTTTTGTCCCAGCAGCTTGCCGTCCTCGATACCCGCGCGGCCACCCAGTATGACCAGTCCGTGCGCCTGACACCCAATGGCAAGGACGCGGCGGCAAAGGGCAACGGGGCCACGGTCCTGCCGACCTATTCGGGACGCCGGGGGGCCTTTACGGAGGCCGCGCGCCAGGCGGCCCGCCGCCACGGGATTCCCGAAGATCTGTTCCTGCGGCTCGTGCAGCAGGAAAGCGGCTGGAATTCCGGTGCCGTGTCGCGCAAGGGCGCGACCGGCCTTGCGCAGCTCATGCCGACAACCGCGGCGCGGCTGGGGGTGGACGAGACGGATCCCCGCGAGAACCTCGACGGCGGCGCGCGTTATCTGCGCATGATGTATGACCGGTTCGGCGACTGGAAGCTGGCGCTGGCCGCCTACAATGCCGGCCCCGAGGCGGTCGAAAAATATGGCGGCATCCCGCCCTATGCAGAAACGACGAATTACGTCGCCCGGATCATGGGGGGCTGAGGACGCTCAGTCGGCCTCTGCCGCAGGCGGCACATAGCGCCTTTGGCCATGTCCGTCGGTCAGCATGTAATCGCGGGGGATGCCCCTGGTCGAACGTCCCCAGAGCGACCCCGCCACCCGCGCCTGATGCGCCGCGAAATCGGCATGTCCGGCAAATATCTCGCGCACCGCAAAACGGACCGGATCGGACATCGAGCGGATGACCTCGAACGCGAGGCAGCCGGGTTCGGCCCGGGTCGCCCGGATATGGTCGGGCAGAAGCGCGGCCACGCGATCGGCCTCCTCAAGCGAGCGGCAGATCAGGAAGCCGGTCAGCACCACATAGGACTGCAGCAGGGAATGGACCGGATTGGTGTCGGACATGACTGCGGATTGCCCTGAACGGCTTGACTTCGGCCGATCATGGGGGGCGGGCGCCTGACGGTCAAGCCGTCAGGACGCGCGCCGCATCAGTGCATAGGCGAGCGCCGAACAGAGCGCCGCCGCGACCATCGCCGGCAGCGGGGTGCCGTCAAAGGCCAGACCGACCGGGCCGGCGATGACCACTGCAAGTACGGTCGATATGGCGGTGATGACCGAGGTGGCCATGCCGGCGATATGGCCCATCTTCTGCATCGCCAGCGCGTTGAGATTGCCAAAGGTGAATCCTGCGATGAAAAACACGCTGTTGGCCCAGAAGAAGAAGGCGGCGAAGGCGGGCCAGCCCTGCAGAATGTCGAGCGCGAAGAGACAGACCATCACCAGCGAAAGCCCCATCTGGATCAGGTAGGCGTCGGCCACCAGTCGCCGCATGCCCATCCGCATCACCAGCTTGCCGTTCACGAAGGACGCTGTGGCGGAAAAGGCCGCGATCAGCGCGAACCAGTAGGGAAACTGGCTGGCCCGGTCATAGGTGATGTCGAAGATCTGCTGGATCGACGACAAAAGGCCCATCATCTGGCCGAAGCCAAGGGTCATCACCGCCGTGTAAAGGCGCACGTCGCGGTTGGCCAGAACCTCGCGCAGACCCGACAGGATCAGTCGGCCCGACAGGCGGCGGCGGGCAGGAGGTGGCAATGTCTCGGCCTGCCGGCCCCAGACCCAGGCAAGGGCCACCAGTCCGAAGATCATGAAGGCAACGAAGATCGCCCGCCAGCCCGAGTAGGCGATGACGAACATGCCGATCATCGGGGCGAGCGCGGGCACCACCATGAACACCATCATCACGAAGGACATGACCCGCGCCATTTCGCGCCCCTCATAAAGGTCGCGCGACAGCGCTACCCCGGCAATACGCGGTCCGGCTGCCCCCAGGCCCTGAAGGGCGCGCGCCAGCAGCAGAAGCTCAAGGCTGGGTGCCATGCGGGCCAGGGCCGATCCCGCCACATAAAGCAGAAGCCCGCCCGCGATCACCGGCTTGCGTCCCCAGGCGTCGGAAAGTGGCCCGGCAAAGAGCGTGCCAACCCCCATCCCCAGAACGAAGGCCGACAGGATCAGTTGCGCGCGGTTTGGCGCGTCCGGCGTCAGTTCCGCCGCAATCGCCGGGAAGGCGGGCAGCATCGCGTCGATGGAAAAGGCGATGGTCGCGAACAGCATCGCCAGCATCGCGGTGAATTCCGGCTGACCGAGCCGCGCGCCCGGCAGTGCCTGGCCTGCCCTGTTCTGCTTTTCCATCATTTCGGCATGTCCCTGGCGTTTTCGATCAGTTCGTCGATCAGTCCCGTCCAGAGATCGGACGGCTGCGCGCCCTGCACCGCGTGGCGGTCGGCGATGATGAAGGTCGGGACGGAACTGACCCCGCGTGACCGGGAATGGGCAATGCGCGCGCCGATCTCGGTCTTGTCGCTGTCGCTGTCCAGAAGCCGGGCCATCATCGCGCGGTCAAGGCCGACCTCCGCGGCCAGATCGGCCAGGACGGCCTTGTCGCCGATGTCGCGCCCTTCGCGCCAATAGGCGCGGAAAAGCGCCGACACCATCGGCGTCTGCCGCCGCTCAAGTCCTGCCCAATGGATCAGCCGGTGGGCATCCAGCGTATTGGGGGCGCGTTTGATCGCTGGCAGATCGAAGACCACCCCGGCCTTTCCCGCATGGACCAGAAGCGGCTCATGCACCCGGACGATGTTTTCGCGGCTGCCGAATTTCGCCTCCATATAGGCCTGACGGTCCATCCCTTCGGGCGGCAGTTCCGGGTTCAGCTGGTAGGGATGCCATTCGACCTGAAACGGATGGTCGGGCCGGGCCTCCAGCGCCCGGTCGAGATGGCCCTTGCCCACATAACACCAGGGGCAGGCCACATCTGAGATAATGTCAAGTTTTATCATGTATTTGGCGTCCATTCTTCGCGCAGAAGACGGCGGTTGACCTTGCCCGCCGCGGTCAGCGGCAACCGGGCCAGCCGCTCGTAGTGGCGGGGGCATTTGTAGCGGGCGAGCACCGCCTCGGCATGGGTGGCGAGGGTCTCGGGCGTGGCGGGGCCGGTGAAAAAGGCCCCGATGATCGAGCGACCGGGGTCGAGCAGCAGTTCGCAGGCCGCAACCTCGCCCGCGCCTTCGCAGGTCGACAGCGCGGCCTCGACCTCCTGCGGGGCCACCCGGTAGCCGCCGGCATTCATCATGTCGTCAGCGCGACCCAATGTGCGAATGCTGCCGTCCGCCGCCATGATCGCCATGTCGCCGGTCAGGAACCAGTCGCCCGCGAATGTGGCTTCGGCCTCGGCTCCGGCCCCGGCATAGGTCAGAAACAGGCCGGGGTCGGACCGATGGATGCCGATCACCCCCGCGGTGCCACGCGGCACCGCCGCGCCGTCCGGCCCGAGGAGTGCCACCGTCCGGCCGGGCTGGGCGCGCAGGGCGGTTTCCCCCGATGCGGGCGAAGCGGACAGGAAGGTGGAACATTCGGACAGGCCAAAAGCCTCGTAGAGCGGCTTGCCGGTCGCCGCGCCCCAGGCGGTGCGCAGCGGATCGGACAGCGCCTCGCCCGCCGTCAGCCCATGGCGCAGGCGCGGCAGATCGAGGGCCGGATGAACCCTGAGCATCTGGCGGTAGATGCCGGGCGCTGCCGCAAACAGCGTGGCGTCGAAACGGCTCAGGTAAAGCGGCAATTGCGCGGGAAGCGTGCCCGCCGCCGGAACCAGCGCCGTCGCCCCCATTGCCAGGGGATCCAGAAACCCGGTCCCGAGCGTGAAGGTCCAGTTCATCGCGCCCGCGTGCAGGATCCGGTCGCTTTCCCGCAGCCCATACCACCCCTCGCGCATCATCTGGCGCGCCCAGACCGCGCGGTGGGCGTGGACGACGGCGCGCGGCGCCCCCGACGTGCCGGAGGTACAGACAAGATAGGCCGGGCGGTCCGGGTCGCCCATTGCAAAGTCACCCTCCGGCCCGTCAGCCAGCGCGCGCAGTTCCGCCGTGGTCAGGATCCGGAATGGCGGCGCCTCCGGCAGGCTGATCCCCGGCAGGCTGATCCCCGGCGCCGCGATCACCAGTTCGGGGGCGAGCGTCTGGCAAAGCCGCGTCACCTCCGGCCCGGTCAACGCGGCGGGGGCGGCCACCGGCAGAAGGCCTGCGGCGACCGCACCCAGAAAGGCCAGCGGAAAATCCAGCGCATTGTCGATCCTGAGCAGGACCTTCGCGCCCGGCGTCAGTCCCAGCCCGCCGAGCCCACCGGCAATGCCACGCACGGCGCGGGCAAGCCGCGCATAACTCCAGCCTTCCGCATCCGATGGCCGCAGAAGCTGCACTGCGATCTTGTCGGGCTGATCATCGGCCCGTGCCAGCACATAGGCCGCCAGATTGAACGGGGCAGGGCAGCGGGACCAGGCCGGAGAGCGGATTTCCGAAAGCATGGTGCCAGCGCTACGCCCGTCGCGAGCGAGTTGCAAGAACCCGCCCCGGCGCGCTAAAGCACACTCGCCCCTGCCCGGATGAACAGGATCAGACCATGGACCGATCGAAACTCCTGCGCTTCCAGCGCGAGGCCGGACCGGATGCAGCGCCCGAGCCGCTGGATCTGGGCAAGCGCGTGCGCGACCTGCGCAAGGCGCATGGCTGGACGCTGGAGCAGGCCGCGGGGCAGGCGGGGCTTGCCCGCTCCACCCTGTCGAAGATCGAAAACGGCCAGATGTCGCCGACCTATGAGGCGCTGAAGAAGCTGGCCGACGGGCTGAAGATCACGGTGCCGCAGCTTTTCACGCCGCCCGCCGAGGCCCGGGCCAACGGGCGCATGGCGCTGACCCGCATGGGTGAGGGGCAGCCACATCCGACCGCGACCTATGAGCATGAAATTCTCGCCCACGGCCTGACCCGGAAACGGATGCTGCCCTACCGCGCCCGCATCCGCGCCCGCCGCCTTGACGAGTTCGACGGCTGGGTGCGCCACGAGGGCGAGGAATTCATGCTGGTGCTGACCGGGGTGGTGCGGCTTTACACCGAATTCTACGAGTCCGCCGACCTGAAGCGCGGCGACAGCGCCTATTACGACGCTTCGATGGGGCACAACCTCATTTCGCTGAGCGAGGAGGATGCGACGGTTCTTTGGGTGACAAGCCAGGGCTGAATTCAGGCACGGCCATCATCGCCGAAACGCGCGTCGTCGTCACTTTCGTCTTCGCCGTCGGGCACGAATTTGGCCGAAAGGCTGATCGAATGATTGTCGTGACGGGGATCCATGATCACGTCCGACGGCAGTTCGCCCGACAGCCATTCAAGGATTTCCTCACGCGCCTCGCCCGGTGCCTGGCCTGAAAGATCGGCGATGTAGCGGACAAAGGCATGTTGGTCGCCGTCTATTCCGTCCAGATCCCCCTCGTCTGCGTCGGGCCAGCGGTCCTGGATCGCGTCGAAGAACGCGGGCCAGTTTTCCGCCACATGGTGCCATTTCATGCTTCACCTCCGGGCCGGGTCCTTCCCCCAATGTGTGCCTGAATGGTCAGCGTGAAAAGAGCCTTGGCAATAAAATCGCGGCGATGGCCGCTGCCAGCAGTTGGGCCAAAACGTAGGCGGGTGCGTCGGCCGCCCGGATTCCGGTGAACGTGTCGGAAAAAACCCGGGCCAATGTTACAGCCGGGTTGGCGAAACTCGCCGATCCGGTGAACCAGAAGGCGCTCGCGATCCAGGCGCCGACCAGGGCCGGCGTCTGCGCGGGCGCATGGCGCGCCGCGCCCGCGATGGTCAGGCACAGGCCGAAGGTCGCGACGAATTCCGAAAGCGCCAGCGCGCTGCCGCTGCGCACCGTCGCGGCGCTCTGGATCAGATCCTGGCTGAACATGGCGTGGGTCAGTGGCACGGCCAGAAGCGCCCCCGCCGCCTGTGCCGGCAGGTAGGCCGCCGCAGCCGCAGGGCCGATCTGCCGGGTGATCAACATGTAAAGGGTGACGGCGGGGTTCAGGTGCGCCCCGGACAGCGGGCCGAGGATGGTGATCAGCAGATACAGGATCAGCCCGCTGGCAAAGGCATTGGCGAATAGCGTCAGGGCGAGCGTGCCGCCGTCAAGCGCCATGCCCATGATGCCCGTGCCGATCCCGCACATCACGAGGATCAGGGTGCCCAGCCCCTCTGCCAGCAGCTTGCCCGCCATCAAGGGCTTCCGATCCGGGTCAGCGCCGCCTGGAGCTGGGCGCGGTCAAGCGCGGACGGGCGCGCCGAAAGCAGCGCATTGGCCCGCGCCAGCAGCTTGCCATAGGCGGTCTCGAACGCCGCCGGCTGGGCATCGGGGCTGGCGGCGGCCGGATCCTCGACCCCCCAATGGGCGCGCACCGGCGCGCCGGGCCAGAAGGGGCAGGTCTCGTCCGCCGCCGATCCGCAGACGGTGATCACGGCATCCATCGCCGGCGCACCCGGTCCCGCGAACTCGTCCCAGCTTTTCGAGCGCAGCCCCGCCGTCGGATAGCCCCGTTCCGCCAGCAGGCGCAGCGATTGCGGATGGACCTGCCCGGCTGGTCTGGAGCCTGCGGAAAAGGCCTGAATGCCCGCCGCCGCGCCATGGCGGTTGAAGATGGATTCCAGCAGGATCGAGCGGGCGGAATTGCCGGTGCACAGGACGAGTATGTTCATGTCGCCGGATTAATCGCGCATTGTAACGGCGGCGTGACGCTCAGTTCAGGATGTCCTGCGTCGCCCGGGCGCCACCGGATATGTCTTCGCCCAGCCCCGCGACCGCATTGCAGGCCGCCAATCCGGCGACGAGCGCCAAAAGCAGAAGTTTCTTCATCGGATCACTCCTCATACCACCATACCTCGGGCTGGAAGCCCGGCCAGTCGCCATATAGCGGAAGCTTTTCGGGATGGTGAAGACGTTTCGAATAGGCCAGCCGCGAAACCTTGGAATACCAGACCGGGATGATGTAGCGCCCGCCCAGCAGGATGCGGTCCAGCGCCTGTGTTGCGGTGGTGAAGTCTGCCGGATCGGTCGTGCCGACCATCCTGGCGATCATCGCTTCGGCCGCGGGGGAGTTCATGCCCGTCAGGTTGCGGGTGCCGGGCGTTTCGACGCCGGCCGATCCCCAGTAGAGCGTCTGTTCATTGCCGGGGCTGAGCGACAGCGCCAGCGTCTGCCAGGTCATGTCGAAGTCGTAGTTCGTCACCCGCTCTTTCATCTGCGGCCCGTCGACGCTGGTGACGGTCGGGGCCACACCGAGAAGTTTCAGCGCTTCGACATAGATGTTCACGACGGTTTCGGCGTCCGCCGCGCCGGAGGTCAGGACAATCTCGAAGGTGAAGGGTTTGCCGGACGCATCCTTCATCACCCCGTCCTGAACCGTCCAGCCCGCCTCCTCGAAGAGTTTCAGCGCCTTGCGGATGTTGCCGCGGTCGGTCGCATTCGCCGCATCGCTGACCGGAAGGTCATAGCCTTCCAGCGTGCCGGGCGGCAGGTCGGCCGCAAAGGGTTGCAGCAACCCGGCCACCTGTCCCGCGGCCGGCCCATGGTCGGTGCCCAGCGTCGAGTTCGAGAAGTAGGAGGTGATGCGCGGCTCGGTCCCGCCGTTCATCGTCCGGTTGATGAATTCGAAGTTGAAGGCCTGGATCATCGCCTCGCGCACCCGCCAGTCCGCGAAGATCGGGTTGCGCATGTTCATCACCAGACCGGTGATGCCGGAGGGGCGGGAATGTGGCAGTTCCTCCAGAACGACATCGCCGGCGGTCACGGCCGGGAAGGCGTAGTTCGTCTGCCATTTGCTGGCATTGGTCTCGCGGTAGCTGTCGATTTCACCTGCGGTGAAGGCCTGGAAGGTGACGTCGGCGTCGGCGAAATATTCAAAGCGGATCTCGTCGAAGTTCTGGCGCCCCCTGTTCAGCGCCAGATCCCTGCCCCAGTAGTCCGGGTTGCGGCGGTAGACCAGCGCGCGGCCGGCGTCGACCTTGTCGATCACATAGGGACCGGAGCCGATGGGCACATCCAGACTGCTTTCCTCGATGCTCCTGCCATCCCATGCCGCCTTCTTCAGGATCGGCCTCAGCCCCATCAGCAGCGCCAGTTCCCGGTCCTGCACGGCGAAGCTGATCTTGACCTTGCGCTCGCCCGTCGCCTCGATCTTCGCGACTTTCTTCCAGGCCGTCTGATAGCGCGGCGCGCCAAGCGTGCCGAGCGTTTCCATGCTCCAGATCACGTCGTCGACCGTGACCGGGCTGCCGTCCGAGAATTCCGCCCCGGCGCGCAGGGTGAATTCGACCCAGGTCCGGTCGGCATCCGTCTCTATCGATTCGGCCAGCAGACCGTAGAGCGTGAAGGGTTCGTCGATCGAACGGCCCATCAGCGATTCATAAGTGAAAGTATTGATGCCTTCGGCGACCGTGCCCTTTATCGAAAACGGATTCAGACTGTCGAAACTGCCGTTGACACCCAGACGTATGACGCCGCCCTTGGGCGCATCGGGGTTTGCATAGGGCAGCGCCACAAAATCGGGTGGAAGCGCGGGTTCGCCATACATAGCTATGCCGTGCCGGGACTCGGCGAACCCTCTTCCTGCCACAAGGACGACGGCCAGAACGGCACCCGAAACCCATGACCGTTTCCACCAAGCCTGCGACATCCGCCCCTCATCTGTTATTGTCTTGACTGTGGCGGACAGTAACCGCTCACCCGCGCCATTTCAAACTTTTCGCTTGGACAACCGGCAGCTTACCGCGTATAACGAAGGCACTGCTCGATAGGTTTCTTGCCTGTATGAAACCTGCCTCAATAACTGAACGCCCGCCCTGTGCGGGCGTTTTTTTTGTGCGGGGCCAGCTGCCGCGTGGCGGTTCGCCCTCGAATCGATCCGCCATCGCGCACATTCGACCGTTTTTCCCTTTCCCATTTGCAGATGCAGCATCTATCTTCGCAAAGGCAGCGACCGGTCAGAGCCGGCGCAGATCGGCTTGAGAGGTTTGGAAATGCTGGCAGGCAGGCGCGCGATCATCACCGGATCGAACTCCGGCATCGGACTTGGCGTGGCGGAGGAGCTGGCCCGGGCCGGTGCCGACATCGTGCTGAACTCCTTCACCGATCGGGCCGAAGATCACGATCTGGCGGCGGCGCTCGGCAAGAAGCATGGCGTCAAGGCGCGTTACATCAAGGCGGACATGTCGCTGGGCGAGGAATGCCGGGCGCTGGTCGAAGTAGCGGGTGGCTGCGACATCTTGATCAACAATGCCGGCATCCAGCATGTCGCGGCCATTGAAAGCTTTCCGCCGGAAAAATGGGACCAGATCATCGCGATCAACCTGACCTCGGCCTTCCATACGACCGCTGCCGCCTTGCCGGGGATGCGCAAGGCGGGCTGGGGGCGGATCATCAACATCGCCTCGACCCATGGCCTGACCGCCTCGCCCTTCAAATCCGCCTACATCGCGGCCAAGCATGGCGTTGTCGGCCTGACCAAGACCGTGGCGCTGGAAGCCGCGGGACAGGGGATCACCTGCAATGCCATCTGCCCCGGTTATGTGCTGACCCCGCTGGTCGAGGCGCAAATCCCCGATCAGATGAAGGTCCACAACATGGACCGCGAGACAGTGATCCGCGAGGTGATGCTGGAACGCCAGCCATCGCGCCAGTTCGCCACGGTCGAGCAGATCGGCGGCACGGTCGTCTGGTTGTCCTCGCCGTCCGCCGATCAGGTCACCGGCACGACAATCAGTGTTGACGGCGGCTGGACCGCGATGTGAAGAAACGGCGCATCAACCTGGCGCTTCAGGGTGGGGGGGCCCACGGGGCTTTCACCTGGGGCGTTCTCGACCGGCTTCTGGAAGAAGCGGACATCGAGATCGCGGGCATCTCCGGCACCTCTGCCGGGGCGTTCAACGCGGCGGCGCTCAAGGCCGGATATGTGCGCGGCGGGCGTGAAGGTGCCCGCGAGAACCTCGATTGGTTCTGGGGCGAAATTGACCGTGCCGACGATCTCAAGGGTGCAAGCTGGCTGACTTTCTGGCCCGAAATCATGCTGAACACCATGCGGGCCTTTACGCCCTTCGCCGCGCTCGACGGGTTGTCACGCGTGGTCAGCCCATATGATTATGGTGCCTTTTATGCTGATCCGCTGCGCAAGATTGCCGAAAACCTGCATTTCGACCAGATCTGCGCCCCTGTGGGACCAGCGCTGTTCATATCCGCGACCAACGTGCGGACGGGGAAGATCCGGGTGTTCTCGGGCGCGGAAATCTCCGTCGACGTGCTGATGGCGTCTGCCTGCCTTCCCACCGTTTTCCGCGCTGTCGAAATCGACGATCCGGCGACAGGGCGACGCGAGACCTATTGGGACGGTGGCTATTCCGGCAACCCCGCGCTTTTCCCGCTGTTTGACCCTGCACTGCCGCAGGACATCGTGATCGTAAACATCAACCCGCTGGTGCGCGACGCGGTGCCCAAAAGTGCTTCGGCCATCCTGAACCGGATCAACGAGATCAGCTTCAATGCGGCACTCCTGGGGGAACTGCGGGCCATCAACTTCGTCCGGCGATTGATCGCAGACGGCAAGGTGTCCGCGCAGGCGATGAAGGCGGTCCATGTCCACATGATCGCCGACGACAAGCTGATGAACAGCCTTGCAGAGGACACGAAGCTGCGCCCCACAATCGGAATGCTGGCCGAACTTAAAACGGCTGGACGCAGAGCGGCGGGCGCGTTCCTCCGCCAGCACGGCGACAAGATCAATCGGTGCAGCAGCATGGATATGGCCGCTGTCTATGGCTGACCGCGCGTTCTTCGGCGCGGAAGTGCGGCCGGCTTTTCGGCCGGATAGACAAGGCCTGCCGATATGATCAGCTTGGCCGCATCCTCGACTCCGATCCGGTCGAGCATGATCACGTCGCGGCGGGGCACGAACAGCACGAAACCCGAAGGCGGAATGAGGCTGAGGGCGACATAGACGGTCAGGACCGGATCGTCCGTCGGGATCTTTTCCGCGATTTCGCCCTTGGCCTGGGTCGAGATCAGACCGACCGTCCACATTCCCTTGCGCGGATATTCGACGAGGCAGGCCCGGTCGAACTTCGTCTCGCCCTGCGAGAACATGGTTTCGGCGAACTGCTTGACGCCGCTGTAGACCGACCGGACGAGGGGCATCCGGTTCACCAGCCGTTCACCCCAGCCGATCAGCGACCGCCCGATCAGCCCCTTGGCGATCCAGCCGATCAGGATGGTGAACACCAGAAAGATGATCACCCCCACGCCCCGGATCGACACCGGCGGGTCATACTCCAGATACTGCTTCAGGAGCGTGTCGGGCTGCCAGGCAAAGGGAATGAACGGCAATACCCAGCCGTCGATCCAGCCGACGATCGTCCAGATCAGCCAGATGGTCAGTCCGACCGGCAGGACGACCACCAGACCGGTCAGGAAGTTCGCGCGGAACCCTCCCAGAAAGCCGCGCCGGTGCGGGATCGGCCGTGGTTCCGGCATCTCTTGTGTCATGCGCTGCTACCTTCGCCTTTGCGCACCGAGACTAGGACAGGCCCGCGGGCATCACAATGACGCCTGTTCCGTGATTGCACGGGCGATGGCCGCGCCGAGGCGCGCATTGTTCAGCACCAGCGCGATGTTCGACGAAAGCGACCGGCCCTCCGTCAGTTCGAAGATACGTTGCAAGAGGAAGGGGGTGACCGACTTTGCGGCGACCCCTCGTGCCGCCGCTTCCGCAATCGCCTGCGCGATCACCGGGCCGATCACCGCCTGCGGGATTTCGGCTTCGACCGGGATCGGATTGGCGACAATCTGGCCGCCCGCCAGGCCAAGGCTGGCGCGCATCAGATGGGCGCGGGCGATCTCTTCCGCGCTGTCCATCCGCAAGGGCGCCCGAAGGCCGGAGCTGCGCGACCAGAAGGCCGGAAAATCGTCCTGGCCATGGGCGATGACCGGCACGCCCAGTGTTTCGAGCGTTTCGAGCGTTTTCGGCAGGTCGAGGATCGCTTTCGCCCCGGCGGCCACGACCGTCACCGGCGTCTGCGACAGTTCGGTCAGGTCGGCGGATATGTCGAACGTCGTCTCGGCCCCGCGGTGCACGCCACCAATGCCCCCCGTGGCAAAGACCGCGATTCCGGCAAGGCGGGCACAGATCATCGTGGCCGCGACCGTCGTGGCCCCGGTGCGACCCTGCGCCAGACAGGCGGCGAGATCGGCGCGGCTGAGTTTCATCACGCCCTTTGCCTTGGCAAGCGCCTCAAGCGCCGGATCGTCAAGGCCGACGTGTATCTGCCCGCCCATCACCGCGATCGTCGCGGGAACCGCGCCATGGGCCCGAACTTCTGCTTCGACCCGGCGCGCGGTTGCAAGGTTGTCGGGATAGGGCATCCCGTGGGTGATGATGGTCGATTCAAGCGCCACGATCGGCTGGCCCGCCGCGCGGGCGGCAGCAATTTCGGACGAGAAGGTCAGGGGGGCGGCAGTCATGTTCCGATATCTCCTGAGACATAGAGGGCGGCGGCTTCGAGCGCGCGGGCCAGTGCTTCCTGGCGGGGCACCCGGCGCCTTTCGGCAACGATATGGGCCGCCATGAACGTATCGCCCGCACCGGTCACGCGGGTGACGAGCACCGGGCGCGGGGCGGCGGCGATGATCCCTTCGCCCGCCTTGCCGTCGGCCGTGGTGCGCCCGCCGTCGGTGACCAGAACCCGGCGCGCGCCGCGCGCCAGAAGCGCCTCGGCGGCGGCGGGTGCGTCGACGAAGCGTGTCTGGCACAGAAGGCCAGCTTCTTCGAGGTTGACGTAAAGCGTGGCCTTGGGATGCGCGAGCAGCGGCAGCAGACGTTCGGCCTTGCCGGGGGACGCCGGGGCGAGCCTGAGGTCGGCGTCGCCAAAAAGCGGCGAGGCGGCAATGTCGGACAGAAGCCCGAGGGTGAGATTGCCGTCGAGGGCGATGAGACCCGCCCAGGGCCTGTCGGACGACCCCAGCCGCCCGTCGGCGAGCGGCCGCAGGATCTTGTCGCCCGCCGCCTCCAGCGAATGCGCATCCGCAATCGCCGCGATCAGGCCATTGCCGCCTTCGATGGCCATGTAGCGGTCGGTCGGCAGATCGTCGGAACGATAGGCATGGGTCAGATCGACACCCAGCCGCGCGACTTCCGCCGCCAGTTCCGCCCCTTCCGCATCGCGACCGATGGCGGTCAGGGCGGCGGGCCGCAGGCCGAAGCGCGCGAGCGTCATCGCGATGTTCAGCGCGACGCCGCCGGGCAGGCGGGTGATGCGGCCCGGAACGTCGGCGCCAGTAGCCATAGGGACGGGCGTGCGACCGATGATGTCCCACAAGACAGAGCCGATCACGAGAATATCTGGTGCAGCACGCATGCCGCTTTGTGCCCTGCCGCGCGCGGGGCCGCAAGCCGGGAGGTTTTTCGCCTCCGGCGGGGATATTTGGACCAGCGTGAAGGGGGATGACGGACGGGTCCGGGTGCGTGCCATTCCCCGCGGCAGCCGCGGCGTCAGGATGGGTCGAAAGCACGCGTGACCCGCCCGATCCTGCCCGCGCCCCGAAAGATCCTGCGCCCGCGCGGTTGGCGGAGATTGGCGCGGCACCTCTGCCGCTCATGCGCGGGCTTGGTGGCAGATGGATCCGTCTTATCGCGCGTCTCCATGGGCGAACAACACCGCAGGATCTGAGTCGACCGGGTCCATATCGAGCAACCTGCACCGGGAGATGACGACCTCGACCGCGGTTTGGCGTGTTGCCCCTTGCCGGAACAATCGTGTCGCGAGGTCATGTGGCCAAAATTCAAGCTGGCAGTCTGGGGACATGGTCTTCATGAATGAACTGTCCGCCAGGCTGGCCGGCGTCCATAGGCACATGGGGTTTCTTGGCCTTTGCCATTGCGCCTGCACCGGAAACGGCCTATATGCGCGCCACTTCACAGGCGAGGTGCGGGCTTTCAGGGGAGAAATCCCTGTCGGTCCACCGGTTGGGGCCCCGAATGATCGGTGTCCTGAAATCACCTCGCTCAGGCGCAAACCGGAAAGGAAACAGGCATGGCGCTTCCTGAATTTTCGATGCGTCAGCTTCTTGAAGCTGGCGTTCACTATGGCCACCAGACCCAGCGCTGGAACCCGAAGATGGGCGAATACATCTACGGCGACCGCAATGGCATCCATATCATCGACCTGACGCAGACCGTGCCGCTCCTCGACACGGCGCTGAACGTGATTCGCGAGACGGTGGCCAAGAACGGCCGCATCCTGTTCGTGGGCACCAAGCGCCAGGCGTCGAAGGCGATCGCCGAGGCTGCCGAAAAATGCGCCCAGCATTACATGAACCACCGCTGGCTTGGTGGCACGCTGACCAACTGGAAAACCGTTTCCCAGTCGATCCAGCGGCTGAAGCAGATCGACGAAGTGATGGGCCATGGCGCCGAAGGCCTGACCAAGAAGGAGCGTCTGGGCATGGAGCGTGAGCAGGCCAAGCTTCAGGCCTCGCTCGGCGGGATCCGCGAAATGGGCGGCGTGCCGGACCTGCTGTTCGTCCTCGACGTGAACAAGGAAAGCCTGGCCATCCAGGAAGCCAACAAGCTGGGCATTCCGGTTGTCGCCATCGTCGACAGCAACTGGTCGACCAAGGGCGTGGATTATGTGATCCCCGGCATT
>CAZRKU010000035.1:0-31178 GCA_964600685.1 uncultured Frigidibacter sp.
TACAAAGCGCGCAAGCGACTGGCGCTGTTGATCCTTCTGGTGGGACTGCCGCTTTACGTGGTGGCGGTGATCACGATTCTGAACTGGACCGGGCGCGTCTGGGGGCGTCTGCCGATCTGGGCGGAGGCACCGCTTTACGCGCTGCTGGCCTTTGCCTGGGCCATCCCCTTTCGCGGGCTCTTTCGGGGCGTAGGCCAGGCCGATCCTGAGGCGGAAAAGGAAAAGCGGCCCTGAGGCCGCTGTTCCGGTGGTTTTCAGCTTTGCCGTTCAGTGCGCGGCGCGGCGGGCCTCGGTGGCGTAGCGCGACGCACCGGCAATGGCGAACTGGCCGGGCGCGACCTTGTGGATCTTGCCTTGGCGCAGCAGCATTCCGAAGGACCGCAGCCCGTCTTCGCGGTTGTATTCCCCGCGGGAGGAGACGAACTCGACCTTGCGCAGCAGCTGCGGGCGGGTGAAATGTTCCTGGCCCTCGACGGAAGCGGTGTAGACCGCCGCCGCTTCCAGAAGTTCGGTCAGGCTGTGCGCGCCCAGGCTTTCGGCGAATTCCGCGAAGTTCGACGCGGATTCGGGTGCCAGGTCATCCGGGTCGCCGCTGTCCATCCGGTATTCCTCGTCCATCATCGAACGGTTGCCGGCCGACACCCGGCGCGGGCGGATCGCCGCGCCGTCGTGGGCATCATCGCGGCGGTCGACACGCTGTTCGGAGACGAGGACCAGCGGTGCGGGGCGCACATCGAGGTTCGGGCGGCGGGTGGTCGCGCCGACGTCCGCCGTGGGGCGGCGCGGGCGCACGGCCTTGGACAGATCGTCGCGGTAAAGCGACATGCCGGTCGCGGCGTCGCCTTCGGCCGCGGCACCGGACTGCATCTTGCGGTCGGCAAGCGTTGCGGCGACGGCGGCCTTCAGATGGGCAATGGCCGAGAAGCGACGGCGGTTTTCCGCCCCTTCGAGCTTGACCTTCGCCTCTTCCATCAGCCGTTCGACATCGCCGCCCTCTTCGTCATGATGGTCTGTGAAGGCGGCGTGATCGGTGGACGGCAGATCCTGGTCCGCCGCATGGTCCGGCGCGTCGGCATGGGCAGCGGCTTCGTCCATGTGATCGTCCGCATGCTCGGCGGGCTTCGCGCCGCCAAGACGGCTGGCGGCCCTGCCGATGCGGATGACGCGGGCGCGGGCGCGTTCGTAGAAGCTGGGATGGTCGTCGGGCGCGGCGGCCGCGTCAGCGGCGGCCAATTCAGGCCCGACGTCGGCATCGTAACGGAGGTCGTCCGCGTCGTCCGGATCGTGCCGGGCGTTGGCCGGATGGTCAGATGTCTCGGCTTCCGCCTGGATTTCGGCAGAGGTCGACTGTGCAAGACCTGTCAGGCGGGCCAGAAGCACGCTGTCTTCGTCGGGTGTGGCTTCGGCGTAGCTGTCGTCTTCGTAGTCTTCGGCCACGGCGGCGGCCTGCGCCGCTTCGCCCGGCACTTCGGCTGCGACCTCGGCGACCATCGGTTCCGGCGCTTCTGCGACCGGCTGGTCGGCGTCGAACTCCTCGTCGAGGAAGGAGACGTCTTCTTCCTCGTCCTCGTCGGAAGCAAGGGTGACCGGCGCGGTGTCTTCGCCGTCCAGCGCTTCGGTGCCAGCGTCAGCGTCGCCTCGGGCGGCGGCGCGCGCCGCTTCGGCGGCGACAAGTTCGGGCGTGTCTTCGGACAGGTCGAGTTCAAAGCCGAAATCGCTTTCGAAAGCTTCTGTGCCAGCCGGTTGCAGGTCGGTCGGCTCATCCTCCTCGAAGATCACCGGCTGGCCGGCGCGCACGGTCTCCACGACGGCACGGATGCGCTGCAGCTTCGCCGCCAGGCTGTCCGGGGCCGGTTCAGCCTCGGCCATTGCCTCAGGCTCCGGCAGATCGGTCTCCGCGGCCGCCATGATCGCATCGAGGGAAATTTCCTCAGCTTCCTCCTCGGCGGCTTCGACCGCGCCTTCGGTTTCCTCCATCGCCTCGGCCGGTGCCGGGGCTTCCTCGTCCGCCATGGCTTCAGGCTGGGCCTCGGTCACGGCGGCGGTCACCTCCTCGTCGGCGGAGGCGGTTGCTTCCTCGGGCTCGGGGGTCGGCTCAGCTTCCTCGATGGCGATCGCCTCAGCCGCCGCGACCACCACAGGTTCGGAAGCAACAGGTTCGGCCACGACGGGCACGGCGGCGATCACCAGCGGTGCGGTCACGGGGGCGGCTGCTGCGGGATCCGCGACGACCGGTGCGGGCTGCGGCGCGGAGTCGGTCTGGCGCAGGATCACGCCATGGTCGTTGATCTTGGCTTCGACGCGGCGCTGAATCTCGCGTTCGGCAATCCGGTGCAGCATCTCGGCGTCGGGGGTAGGAGGTTCGGCACCGAAATACCGATCGTCGGCGGCCAGATCGCGGAAATATTCCGCAATCGCCTTCATCGTGTTGAACGGTTCGTCGAACCCTTCGAGGGTGCACGAGAAGGTGCCGTAGGAAACCGTTAGAATCTTGCTTGGCCCGACCATGTCATGCCCGCCTTTTTTCACTGCCTGCTCTCCGATCAAACCTGTGAACTGGTTCGCTGGCGTGAACAGATATAGGTAAATTGAAGGATTCTTTCAGGCCATCCGTCCCATGAGTTGCCACAATTGTCGTAAATGCCATGATCTCAGACCAGATTGTAGACTTTGATGAACCAGTAACGCTGCTGGGCGGGGGCGCGGTGGATGCGCGCCAGCTTCAGGAGACGCTCTCGCTGGCCCCCCGGCTTGTAGCGGCCGATGGTGGCGCGAATATGGCGGTTGCTGTGGGGCTTATACCCGATTTCGTGATCGGCGATTACGATTCGGTTTCGCCTGCGGCGCTGGCGGTGGTGCCACCGGACCGGCAGATGCGGGTGCCCGAGCAGGAAACGACCGACTTCGAGAAGTGTCTGTCGCGGATCGAGGCGCCGCTGATCCTTGGCCTTGGGTTCCTTGGGCCGCGCGCGGACCATACACTTGCCGCCTTCAGCGCCCTTGTCCGCCATCCGGGGCGGCGCTGCATCCTGATCGGGCCAGAAGATGTGATCTTCGCCTGCCCCGACCGGCTGTCCCTGGCGCTGCCGCCCGGCATGCGCCTGTCGCTTTTTCCAATGGTGCCGGTCAGGGGCGAAAGCACGGGCCTGCGCTGGCCGATCAACGGGCTTGATCTGGCCCCCGACGGGCGGATCGGCACGTCGAACGAGACGACGGGGCCTGTGACCCTGCGCCCCTCGGGGCCGGGGATCCTGGTTCTTCTGCCGTTGGCAGGGCTGGACGCCGCGATCAGGGCGCTTCGCTCAGCGCCTCGGTCGCGGCCCCCTGACGGGCGCTGATCCGTTCGCGGTGGATGACATAGAGGCCGGAACCGACGATGATCGCGATGCCGCTCCAGGTCAGGCTGTTCGGGAAATCCCCGAAGACCAGATAGGCGAAGAGGGCGGCGGGCACGATTTCGAGGTAGTGCAGCGGCGCGAGGGTCGAGGAGGGCGCGTATTTCAGCGCATAGGTCATCGCCATGTGGCTGACCGTGGCCGCCAGCCCGACCGCGGCGCACCAGACCCAGAAGATGCCCTGCGGGAGCGCGAAGGTCAGCGAGGACTCACCCAGCCATGGTCCGAGGGCCAGAAGGGGCAGGCACAGGCCGCCCGCCCAGAGCGCGGTGTGAAATTGCATGGCGACCGGAGGCACCAGTCGCGAGAGCGCGCGGGTGATCAGGATGTAAAACGCGAAACTGAAGGCGGTGCCGAGCGGGAAAAGCGCGATCAATCCGAAATTCGCGAAGGCGGGCTGGATGACCAGAAGCGATCCCAGAAAGCCGACGATGGCCGCGCCGATGCGGCGGCGGCCGACCTGTTCCTTCATCACGAAACGCCCGACGAGCAGGATGATGAAGGGTTCGACGAAGACGATGGCCAGCGCATCGGCAATCGGCATCACCCGCACGGCGGCGATGCAGCAGTAGGTGGACAGGACCGAGACCAGCGCCCGGAGTGCGGTCAGCGTGAAGGCCCGCCGGTCGAGCCGGAAGGTCAGGCCCATCAGCGGCAGGATCGGGGCCATCAGGGCGCCCTGCACCAGAAAACGGCCGAATGTCACGGTGCCCACCGGAACCGCCTGTGCCGCGAGTTTCGAGGCGACGTCGATCAGGGGCGCGATCAGGCAGAAGACCAGCATCAGGGCGACGCCGGTCAGGGTCCGGTCGCGGGCGTTCATGAGGGCGAGCTATCCTGCGCGCAGGGGGATGTCCACGGGGTCGGGCTTCCTTCGCTATCAGGAGGAGGCCCGCCGTGCGGGCCGTTCCGTCTGTCGCGCCTCCGCCCCGGGGCGGAGGCACTCCGGTCGCCTCCGGCGGGGATATTGGGCGACAGAAAATCTTCAGCAGTTCGGGACATTGACGGCCAGGCCGCCGAGCGAGGTTTCCTTGTATTTCTCGTGCATGTCCTTGCCGGTCTGGCGCATGGTCTCGATGGCGGCATCGAGCGGCACAAGGTGCTGGCCGTCGCCCCGCAGCGCGAGCGAGGCGGCGGAGACTGCCTTGATCGCGCCGAGGCCGTTTCTTTCGATACACGGCACCTGGACGAGACCCCTGACCGGATCGCAGGTCATGCCGAGGTGGTGTTCGAGCGCGATTTCGGCGGCGTTTTCCACCTGTTCCGGTGTCCCGCCCATCACGGCAGCCAGTCCTGCCGCGGCCATGGCGGCGGCTGAGCCGACTTCAGCCTGGCAGCCACATTCGGCGCCCGAGATCGAGGCATTGTGTTTGACGATCCCGCCGATCGCGGCGGCGGTGAGGAGAAACTCGCCGACCTTGCCCTGACTTGCACCGGGCACATGGTCGAGCCAGTAGCGGATGACGGCAGGCAGGACGCCGGCGGCACCGTTGGTGGGCGCGGTCACGACCTGACCCCCGGCGGCGTTTTCCTCGTTCACCGCCATCGCGTAGGTCGACATCCAGTCGTTGATCGTATGGGGCGGGTACTGGTTCATGCCGCGTTCGGCCAGAAGCGCCTGGTGGATCGCCCTGGCGCGGCGGCGCACCTTGAGGCCACCGGGCAGGATGCCGTCGGTCGCAAGCCCGCGGTCGATGCATTCGTTCATCACGGCCCAGATGCGGGCCAGGCCCTGATCGAGGTCCGCCCCGCTGCGGAAGGCCAGTTCATTGGCGCGCTTCAGCGCGGCGATGGATTTGCCTGTGGTCCGCGCCATGTCAAGCATCGCTGCGGCGGTTTCGAACGGGTGGGGGCAGGCGGGCTGGGGGCGGGCAGCTTCGCCTGCCTCCTGTTCCGCCGCGGTCACGACAAAGCCGCCACCGATCGAATAATAGGTTTCCTGCAGGATGATGTCGCCTTGGGCATCAGTCGCCATCAGGATCATGCCGTTTGCATGGCCGGGAAGCGGGCGGCCATAGTCGAACAGCAGGTCGGTTTCGGGCGTGAATTTCAACGGCGGCAGGCCGGGTGGCGCGACCTTGCCGGTTTCGGCAATTGCACTCAAGGTGGCTTCGGCCTTGTTGTGATCGTAGCTGTCGGGCAGGAATCCCGCGAGACCGAGGATCGTGGCCCGGTCGGTGGCATGGCCCTTGCCGGTGAAGGCGAGCGAGCCGTGGAGCGAGGCTTTCAGCCCATGGGCCCGGAAGGGCGAGGCGCGCAGAAGGTCGAGGAAGCGCGCGCCTGCGACCATCGGTCCCATCGTATGCGAGGAGGACGGGCCGACGCCCACCTTGAACATGTCGAAGACCGACAGAAACATCTTTGAGCCTCAGTTGTCCGGGCTGCGGGGCTGTGCCGGAGCGTGTGATACGGGGTGTCCCCTGTCCTGACCTGCTTATCACGGTTCGGCGGCAGGACCGCAATCCGAATGCGACACTTTGGCATTCACCTCGCGGCAGGTGGCGGCATCAGAGACCACCTTGGGAGAAGTCCCACAGGAGTTTCAGGTTCAGCCCGACGATGATCACCGCGATCAGGGTCGAGGCGAACGCCAGCCACCGGGGCGCGACCATCGGCCCCATCTTGGCCCGGTCGGTGGTGAACATCACCAGCGGCACGACGGCGAAGGAGAGCTGAAGCGACAGGGCGACCTGGGTGAGGACGAGCAGTTTCCCCATGGCGTCCGACCCGAAAAGGATGGTCACGCCGGCTGCCGGAAGGATGGCGATGGCGCGGGTGACAAGGCGTCTGAGCCATGGCGGCAGGCGGATATCGAGAAATCCTTCCATCACCGCCTGCCCGGCAAGGGTCGCCGTCACGGTGGAGTTCAGACCACAGCACAGAAGGGCGATGGCGAAGAGCGTGGGCGCGACGGAAAGGCCAAGGAGCGGGCCGAGAAGCGCATGCGCGCGGGCGATTTCAGCCACGTCGGTCTGGCTGGTGGCGTTGAAGCTCGCGGCGGCAAGGATCAGGATCGAGGCATTGACCAGGAGGGCAAACATCAGTGCGACGGTGGAATCGATGGTCGCATAGCGCATGGCCTGGCGTTTTTCCGGCAGGCTGTCGCCATAGGCGCGGGTCTGCACGATGGCGGAATGCAGATAGAGGTTGTGCGGCATCACCGTCGCGCCCAGGATGCCGAGCGCGAGGTAGAGCATGTCGGGATTCCTCACGATCTCGACCGTGGGGGCGAAGCCGGTGATGACCAACCGCCAGTCGGGATCGGCCAGCGCGATCTGGATGCCGAAGCTGAGCGCGATCACGCCCAGCAGGGTGATGATGAAGGCCTCCAGCCAGCGGAAGCCCCGCTTCTGGAGCCACAGGATCAGGAACACGTCGAGCGCCGTGATCACCACACCGATCTCCAGCGGAATGCCGAATAGAAGGTTGAGTCCGATCGCGGTGCCGATCACCTCGGCGATGTCGGTGGCGATGATCGCCAGTTCGGCGAGCGCCCAGAGCGGCCATGCCACCCAGCGCGGGAAAGCGTCGCGGCAGGCCTGCGCCAGGTCGCGACCGGAGGCTACGGCAAGGCGGGCGCAGAGTGATTGCAGGATGATCGCGAAAATGTTCGACAAGAGCGCCACGAACAGGAGCGTGTAGCCGAACTTCGACCCGCCGGCGAGTGATGTCGCCCAGTTGCCGGGATCCATGTAGCCGACTGCCACCATGTAGCCGGGGCCGAGGAACGCGGCCAAGCGTCGCCAGCTGCCTTGCGGGACGGCGACCGAACGATTGACGTCGGACAGGGCTGCATCGCCGCGGGCGCGCCGCCAGCCGGCGGGGCGGGCATCGAAGGCGGAAAGGCTGAAGGAGTCGCTCATGGATTTTTGCAAATGAGAATAATTCTCGATAAAGGCGGCATGCCGGCGGTTGTCAAGCAGTTTCGCGCCGATAACCGGGGGGGCAGCGATTGCCCCTTATCGCCGCCGGCCCGCGTTCCTATAAGAACAGTGCCCCAAACGGAGAATGTCATGGCCGCGCCCCTTTCCCCCGCCGATCTGTCCAAGAAGGCCGCCGCCGACCGCGCCGTCGATTTCGTGCAGGACGGGATGCGTCTGGGTCTTGGCACGGGGTCGACCGCCGCCTTCATGGTCACGCGGCTGGGGGAACGTGTCCGGCAGGAAGGCCTGCGGGTGGTGGGCGTGCCCACATCGTCGCGAACGGCCGCCTTGGCGCGGGCGGAAGGCATCCGGGTGGTCACGCTCGACCAGGCCGGATGGCTGGATCTGACGATCGACGGGGCGGATGAGTTCGACCCGGACCTGACGCTGATCAAGGGCGGCGGCGGCGCGCATCTTCAGGAAAAGATTGTCGCGGCGGCGTCCGACCGGATGATCGTGATTTCGGACGCGGGCAAGCGTGTGGCGCGGCTCGGGGCCTTTCCCTTGCCGGTCGAGGCGCTGAACTTCGGCCTGAAATCCAGCATTCGGCATCTTGAGCGGGTGCTCGCCGATCTGGGCTATGGCGGGCGCGGGATCACGCGGAGGATGGCGGGGGATTCGCCCTTTGTCAGTGACGAAGGCAATGCGATCCTTGATCTGCATCTTCAGGCCATTTCTGACGCGCCCCGGCTGGCGCAGGCGCTCAATCAGATTCCGGGCGTGGTGGAGAACGGGCTTTTCATCGGCATGGCCGACCTCGTGGTGATCGGCAATACCGACGGGACCTCAGAGTTGATCGAGGCCGCGCCGGGCGCGGTGGCCGCGATGCAAGTCCCGTATGATCATCAGGCGAACCCCTTCGCCGATATTGCGGAATAGGTGCGCCGACCGGCGCAAAGGAAGCAGCGATGAGCCTGAAGGAAGCCTTCGACTATGATCTTTTCGTCATCGGCGGCGGGTCGGGCGGCGTGCGCGCGGCGCGGATCGCGGCGGGCGAACATGGAGCAAAGGTCGCGCTGGCCGAGGAATACCGGATGGGCGGCACCTGCGTCATCCGAGGCTGTGTGCCGAAAAAGCTCATGGTATTTGCCTCTGGCTACCCGACCGCGATGGCCGACGCGATGGCCTATGGCTGGTCGGTTCAGCCGGGCGGTTTCGACTGGGCCGTCTTTCGCGCAAAGCTCGACGCAGAGCTTGACCGGCTTGAGGGGGCCTATCGCGGCGGGTTGAAATCGGCGGGGGTTACCGTCTTTGACATGCGGGCCACTCTGGCCGATCCGCACCGGGTGCGGCTGGCCGACGGGCGCGAGGTGACGGCCAAACATATCCTGATCGCGACCGGCGGCCATCCTTCGGTGCCCGAGGCGGCAGCGCGGGCGGGGGCGCTGACCTCCAACGACATCTTCAAGTTCGACCGTCTGCCGAGATCGGTGCTGATCGTCGGCGGCGGCTTCATCGCCTGCGAATTTGCCTGCATCCTGAACGGTCTGGGCGTGGAGGTGACGCAGTTCTATCGCGGGCCGCAGATCCTGCGCGGCTTTGACGACGAGGCGCGCGGCCTGGTCGCCGATCAGATGCGGGCGCAGGGTGTGACCCTTCTGACCGGCACCGACGTGGCTGAACTGAAGCCGGCCGAGGGCGGCACCTGGGTGCGGGCGACGACCGGCGAGGTGCGGGTGTTCGAACGGGTGGTTTATGCGACGGGCCGGGTGCCGAACACCGATGGGCTGGGGCTTGACGAACTGGGCGTGAAGCTCGGGCCGAAGGGGGAGGTGGTCGTTGATGGCTGGTCACAGACGTCGGTTCCGTCGATCTACGCGGTGGGCGATGTGACCGACCGGATCAACCTGACCCCGGTTGCGATCCGCGAAGGGCACAGTTTCGCCGACACGATCTTCGGCGCGCGTCCGCACCAACCCGACCACGACCTTGTGGCTGCGGCCGTATTCACCCAGCCGGAGCTTGGCAGCGTGGGTCTGACGGAGGAGGAGGCGCGTGCGCGGGGGCCGGTCGAAATTTATGCGACGGCCTTCCGCCCGATGCAAAGCGCCTTCGCGGGCCGCTCCGACAAGGTGCTGATGAAGCTGGTCGTCGATGCCACGACCCGCAAGGTTCTGGGCTGCCACATCGTCGCGCCGGACGCGGGCGAAATGATCCAGATGGCCGCGATTGCCGTGAAGATGGGGGCAACGAAAGAGGATTTCGACCGCACCGTCGCCGTGCATCCCACCATGTCCGAAGAGTTGGTCACCATGCGGAAACCTGTCCGAACGACTTGACAATCGGCGATAAGTGCCCAGTTCGTGTCTCGAGAGTGACTTACACGGGAAAGGGAGCCTGATGGCTGGCAGCGGAGGCCCATGGGGCGGTGGTTCTGGCGATGACGACGAAGATCGCCGGCCACGCGGAGACAACAAAGGCGGACGCCGACCGGGCGAGGGGCCGCAACTTCCCGAAATCGACGAAATGCTGAAAAAGGGCACCGAACAGCTGAAGGTGCTGATGGGCGGGCGCTCCTCGCGCGGGGGCGGCGGTTCCGGCGGCGATCAGGGGGGCGGTCCGTCCTTCGGCTTCGATCGGCGTTCGCTGGGGCTGGGTGCTCTGGCAGCGATCGGGCTTTGGGCCTTTGCGTCGTTCTACACCGTCAAGCCGGAAGAAAAGTCAGTGGAACTGTTCCTGGGCAAGCGGTCGGCGGTGGGCGAGCCGGGCCTGAATTTCGCGCCCTGGCCTTTCTATTCCTACGAAGTCATCGCGGTCACGCCGGAGCGGACTGAAGACATCGGCGTCGGTCAGGCCGGTGGCGGCGAGGGGCTGATGCTGACGAGGGATGAAAACATCGTCGACATCGACTTCCAGGTGGTCTGGAACGTGTCGGATCCGGAAAAGTTTCTCTTCAACCTGCGTGACCCTGATCTGACCATCCAGTCGGTCGCGGAAAGCTCGATGCGGGAAATCATCGCCCAGTCTCCACTCGCCCCGATCCTGAACCGCGACCGGGAAGCGATCGCGCAGCGGCTGCAGGAACTGATCCAGTCCACACTCGACAGTTACAACAGCGGGCTGAACGTCGTGCGGGTGAACTTTGACCGGGCCGACCCGCCGCGCGAAGTGATCGACGCCTTCAAGGAGGTGCAGTCGGCCGAACAGGAGCGCGACCGCCTGCAGAAAGAGGCCGACGCCTATTCAAACAAGGTTGTGGCGGGGGCGCGCGGCGAAGCCGCCGCCGTGCTGGAGGACGCCGAAGCCTATCGTGCGCAGGTCGTGAACCAGGCCGAGGGCCAGGCAAGCCGCTTCTCTGCTGTTCTTGCCGAATATCAGAAGGCCCCCGAAGTGACGCGCAAGCGGCTTTATCTTGAAACAATGGAAGAAGTGATGGCCCGGGTGAACAAGGTCATCTTGGATGACAGCGTCTCAGGTGCGCAGGGCATCGTGCCCTTCCTGCCGCTGAACGATCTGGGTCGAACGGGGCAGGGCGGCGCCGCCGCCGCAACGATCGGAGGGAACAACTGATGAACCGCATGACCCTTCTTCTGCCCGCAGTCGCCATCGTGCTCGCCGGTCTTCTGTCATCGGTATTCATCGTCGATGAACGGACAAAGGCCCTGGTGCTGCAGTTCGGCCAGATCACTTCGGTCAAGGACGAGCCGGGACTCTATTTCAAGATTCCGCTGATTCAGGAGGTCGTGCGCTATGACGACCGGATCCTGGGCCGCGACATCGAGCCGCTGGAAGTCACGCCCTCCGACGATCGGCGCCTGGTGGTCGATGCCTTTGCCCGCTATCGTATCGTTGATGTTGTCCGCTTCCGGCAGGCCGTCGGCGCAGGCGGCGTTCCCTTCGCCGAAAACCGCATCGACGCGATTCTGCGCGCCCAGTTGCGCGGCGTTCTGGGTTCGGTGGACAGTTCGTCGATCCTGTCCGAAAATCGCTCGGCTCTCGCGATCAAGATCCGCGATGCCGCCAAGATGGAGGCGGCGTCGCTGGGTGTCGATGTCGTGGACGTGCGGCTGCGTCGCACCGATCTTCCCGATCAGAACCTTGAAGCCACTTTCGCCCGGATGCGCGCCGAACGTCAACGCGAGGCCGCCGATCAGGTTGCGCGCGGGAATGAAGCGGCGCAGCGGTTGCGTGCGACAGCCGACCGGACGGTGATCGAGACGGTGTCGGATGCGAAGCGTCAGGCCGAAATCATCCGCGGTGAGGCGGATGCCAAACGCAACGCGATCTTCGCGGCTGCTTATGGTGCGGACCAGGAGTTCTTTGAATTCTATCGTTCGCTTTCGGCCTACCGCACCTCGATCCTCGGCGGCAATTCGACGATGGTGATGGCGCCGGACAGCGAATTCTTCAATTATCTGCGATCCTCTTCCGCCCCGCCCCGGCCCCAGCCATGACAGTCCGGGCATGACGCTGGGCGAGGTTGCACGTGCGCTTGGCCTGCTGTTGGTGGTGGAGGGGCTGGTGCTTGCACTGGCCCCTTCGCGCATTGAGGAGGTTCTGGAATTTCTGCGCGGCATTTCGGTGGAAAATCGCCGAATGATCGGCCTGACCGCCCTTGCGGCGGGGGTGCTGATGATTTGGCTTGCGGGCGGGCGCCCGGGCTGAGAACCTGCAGCATGCAGATCACTTCATCTTGATGTGGCGCGACCCGCGTTGAATTGCGACCACTGAGACTTAGGTGAATATGACAAAGGATCGGCTCGCCGATCATGGATCACAGCGTTCAGGAGATCAGACGTGATACCCCAGGCCCTTGCAATCGGCCCCGCCTTGCGCCAGCCGCGCGACATGGCGCGTGCGATGTGGCTGACCATTCTGTCCTTCGCCTTCGTCGTGGCGCAGGCGGCGCAGTCGGACGCACTCGGTGCGCCCGAAAGTTTCGCCGACCTGGCAGAAAAGGTCAGCCCATCTGTGGTGAACATCACCACCACCACGGTCGTCGAAGCCCCGACCGGCCCCGGCCCCGGCCCGATGGTGCCAGAAGGCTCGCCGTTCGAGGACTTCTTCAATGATTTCAACAATCAGTTCGGTGGCCCGAACGGTCCGGGTGGTGGCGAGCCGCAGCGCGCCCAGGCGCTCGGTTCAGGGTTCGTGATCTCTGGCGACGGCTACATCGTCACCAACAATCACGTGATTGACGGCGCGGATGAAATCCAGATCGAGCTCTTTTCGGGCGACAAGCTTGATGCCAAACTGATCGGGACCGACCCGAAAACCGACCTTGCGCTTCTCAAGGTCGAAAGCGACACGGCGCTGCCGTTCGTGACTCTGGGCGACAGCGACAAGATGCGGGTGGGCGATTGGGTGATGGCCGTGGGCAACCCGCTTGGCCAGGGCTTTTCGGCGTCGGCCGGGATCATCTCGGCCCGCAACCGCGAGCTTCAGGGCGCCTACGACGATTTCATCCAGACCGACGCGGCGATCAACCGCGGCAATTCGGGTGGGCCGCTCTTCAACATGGACGGCGAGGTGATCGGCGTGAACACGGCCATCCTGTCGCCGAACGGCGGTTCGATCGGGATCGGGTTCTCGATGGCCTCGAACGTGGTCAGCAAGGTGGTCGACCAACTGCGCGAGTTCGGCGAAACCCGCCGGGGCTGGCTGGGTGTGAAGATCCAGGACGTGACCCCGGACCTGGCGGAATCGCTGGGCCTGACCGATGTTGCCGGGGCTTTGGTGTCGGACGTGCCGGAAGGTCCGGCGCTCGATGCAGGCGTGAAGGCCGGCGACATCATCACCGCCTTTGACGGGGTGGAGGTGAAGGATTCCCGCGAGCTGGTGCGTCGGGTGGCCGATGCCGAGGTTGGCCGCGCCGTGCCGATCACCGTTTTGCGCGAAGGGCAGAGCGTCGACCTGAGCATCACGTTGGGTCGCCGCGAACAGGCCGAGGGCGAGGCGGTGCCGGTCAAGGCCTCGCCGACCGAGCCGGTCGAGAGGGACATGCTCGGCATGAAACTCGGCCTCCTGACCGATGAGGCGCGCCGCCAGCTCAACCTGCCCGCCGGGACGGAGGGGCTGCTGATCACCGACATCGACCAGTCAAGCGAAGCGTTCGAGAAAGGCCTGCGCCCCGGCGATCTGATCACCGAGGCCGGCCAGCAGCGGGTGGCCAGCATCGCCGATTTCGAAAAGCGCCTGGAAGAGGCCAAGGAAGCCGGCCGCAAGTCGCTTCTGCTGCTGATCCGCCGCGAAGGAGATCCGCGCTTCGTGGCGCTTGCCATCGAGTGAGGCAGAGACCCCCTCGGGAGTCGCGAAGGCGCCCTCAGGGGCGCCTTTTGCATGCGGAGAATCCTGTGGTGCCCTCTGGCAAAATCAGCGGGCTTGCCCTATGTCGACGGCGGTAGATGACGGGGACGATGATGGCGAAGATTACGTATGTCGAGTTTGGCGGCAAGGAACATGTGGTCGATGTGGCCAACGGCATGACCGTCATGGAGGGCGCGCGCGACAACGGCATTCCGGGGATCGAAGCCGATTGTGGCGGGGCTTGCGCCTGCTCGACCTGCCATGTCTATGTCGATCCCGTCTGGGCGGACCGGCTGCCGAAGAAAGAGGCGATGGAGGAGGACATGCTCGACTTCGCCTATGAGCCCGACCCGGCCCGGTCGCGACTGACCTGCCAGCTGAAAGTCAGCGATGCCCTGGACGGGCTGAAGGTGTTCATGCCGGCAAAGCAGATCTGAGCTGTTGTTGCAGAGCGGAGCCGCCTGCGGCGGCAAGCTTCTCGTGGTGCCGCGCATCGCGCGCGGCACAGTGCCTCCGGCGGGGATATTTTCGGACAGAAAATGGGGTTCACAGTTTCTTAACCTTGCGACCGCAAGCTGTGGGGGCGAAACAGGCTGGGAAGCCGACGGCCGCGACAGGAAATGGCAGCCTGCCTCAGACGGGGCGGGCTGTTTTCATTTTCTGTCCGTAAATATCCCGGGGGGTGCGGGGGGCTGGCCCCCCGCATTGATCGGCCCGCTCGCGGCGGGCCGAAAAACTAGAGCGCGCGCCAGCCGATGTCACGGCGACAGAAGCCTTCCGGCCAGTCGATCCCGTCGACCATCCGGTAGGCGCGCTCCTGCGCCTCGGCCAGTGTCGCGCCGCGCGCGGTGACGTTCAGGACGCGGCCGCCGGTTGCGATGACCTGCCCGTCACGCGTCACCGTTCCGGCATGGAACACCATGTGGTTCGAATCTTCAGGCAATTGGTCCAGCCCACTGATGATACTGCCTTTCAGGTAGGTGCCGGGATAACCATTGGCGGCCATCACTACCGTCAAGGCATGATCGTCGGCCCAGTTCGCCTGCCCTTCGGCCAAACGCCCGTCCGCACAGGCCAGCAGCAGGTCGAGCGCCTGTGCGCCGAGCCGCATCATCAGAACCTGGCATTCCGGGTCGCCGAAACGGACGTTGTATTCGACCAGCCGCGCCTTGCCCCCCTCGATCATCAGCCCGGCGTAGAGCAGGCCTTGGAACGGCGTGCCGCGGCGGGCCATCTCGGCCACGGTCGGCTTGACGATCTGCTCAAGGGCGGCTCTGGCGATGGTCTCGGTCAGGACCGGAGCCGGGGAATAGGCGCCCATGCCGCCGGTGTTCGGCCCAATATCGCCGTCGCCCACGCGCTTGTGGTCCTGCGCGGTGCCGATGGGCAGCACATTCGTCCCGTCGGTCAGGACGAAGAAGGAGGCTTCCTCGCCATCCATGAACTCTTCGATCACCACCTCGGCCCCGGCGCTGCCGAGCGATCCGCCCAGCATGTCGGTGACGGCGGCCGCGGCCTCGGCCAGCGGCAGCGCGGCGACGCCGCCCCTGCCCGCCGCCAGCCCGGCGGCCGTGACCACGATGGGAGCACCCTTTGCGCGGAGGTGGGCCAGTGCGGCGGCCTGATCGGAAAAGCGCGCCCATCCGGCGGTGGGCGCGCCACAGGCATCGCAGATTTCCTTGGTGAAGGCCTTCGATGCCTCAAGCCGGGCCGCGGCGGCGGAGGGGCCGAAAGTCAGGATCCCGGCCGCGCGCAGGCTATCGGCCACGCCTGCCGCCAGTGGCGCCTCTGGCCCGACAATCACGAAATCGACGGCGTTTTCCCCCGCGAACTCCGTCACCGCCGCGCCGTCCAGAATGTCGATGTCCGCGCATTCTGCCAGCGCCGCGATCCCGGCATTGCCTGGCGCCACGATCAGCCGGTCGCATTTGGGGTTCTGTTTCACGGCCCAGGCGAGCGCATGTTCCCGCCCGCCGCCGCCCAGGATGAGAATGTTCATGGCGTCCCCGGCTTTTCCTTCGCTTGCGGGCGTCATAAGGTGGGCGGAACTCCGATACAAGCGATCGCATGGACATCCTCGAAGACAGCGCCCCCGGCAATGCCCCCGAATATACCGTCTCGGAAATCTCCGGCGCGGTGAAGCGGGTGATCGAGGGGGAGTTCGGCCATGTCCGGGTGCGGGGCGAGATCAGCCGCGTGTCGCGCCCGTCGTCCGGGCATCTCTATTTCGACCTGAAGGATGACCGGTCGGTCATCGCCGCCGTCAGCTGGAAGGGGCAGGCGGCGAAGATGTCTGTCCGGCCCGAGGAGGGGATGGAGGTCATCGCCACCGGGCGGCTGACCACCTTTCCGGGACAGTCGAAATATCAGCTGATCGTCGAGGATATCGTGCCTGCGGGCGCGGGCGCCCTGATGATGATGCTGGAAAAGCTGAAAGCCAGGTTGCAGGCGGAGGGGCTTTTCGCGCCGGAACGCAAGAAGCAGATCCCCTATCTGCCCGAGGTGATCGGCGTGATCACCTCGCCTTCGGGCGCGGTCATCCGCGACATTCTCCACCGGCTGCGCGATCGTTTCCCGCGCCGGGTGCTGATCTGGCCGGTGGCGGTTCAGGGCGAGAAATGCGCGCCTGAAGTCTCCGCCGCGATCCGGGGCTTCAATGCCCTGCCCGAGGGCGGACCGATCCCGCGCCCCGATCTGGTCATCGTCGCGCGCGGCGGCGGGTCGATCGAGGATCTGTGGGGCTTCAACGAGGAAATCGTCGTTCGCGCGGCTGCGGAAAGTGCCATTCCGCTGATTTCCGCCGTCGGGCATGAGACCGACACGACCTTGATTGACCATGCCGCCGACCGGCGGGCACCGACGCCCACGGCGGCGGCGGAAATGGCGGTGCCCGTCCGGATGGAGCTTCTCGCCTGGGTGGCCGAACAGGAGGCGCGTCTGGTCCGCGCCAGCCGCCAGCGGCTGGATCAGAGGGCGCAGCGTCTGGCTGATCTTGGCCGCGCGCTCGGGCGTCCCGATGCACTGACCGGACCCTCGCGGCAAAGGCTTGATCTTTGGGCGGATCGTTTGCCGGGGGCCTTGCAGGCTGCGGCAACGCGCAAACGATCAGGCTTCAATGCCGTCGCAGGTCGGGTGCATGCCGGACTTCTGATCCGGTTTCTGGAGGTGGAGCGCGCCCGTCTGCGCGACCGCGCGGCGCGCCTTTTGCCTGCTTTCAGCCGCCTCCTGCGCGACAGCCAACGCGACCGCGAAAAAGCGCGCGCCGATCTTGGCGGTCTGGAGGAGCGGATGCGGCGCGCCCTGCCCGCGCGCCTTGCTGCCCTGTCCGACCAGCTTCAGGCGCTGGATCGGACGCGCCAGACCCTCGGTTATCGCGAAACGCTCCGGCGCGGTTATGCGGTGGTGCGGGGCGACGGCCAGATCGTGACCTCGCTGGCGAAAGCGACCGGGGCCGCGGCTCTCGAGGTGGAATTCCACGACGGCCGCCTGCCCATGGGCGCTGTGCCGCGGGTCCAAAGTCACCCCCGGAAAGAGCCGGGTCCGGGTCAGGGGTCGCTTTTCTGAACGCCAGATGCCCACATCCGGCCCTCGGCGCCCATTGGTTCCGGGGCACAATTGTCACGCGGCCGGCGGCAGGGCCTTGTCATCGCCCGTGACCTTGTCCTTCCGTCCTGCCCCGGCGCAGGGCAATGACCCGCCGGTCCATCATCCACCGCCACAGAGGCGGCACCAGTGCCACTGTCGCCATCACCGGCAGTGATGCAGGCAGAAGCGGTGCGCGACCGCCCGGCGACAGGACCAGCTCGCTGAAACCCCTGGCTGGGTGCAGGTGATGGTCGGCATGGCGTGGCGCGTTCAGCATCATCAGGCCCGAAACGAAATCCGGCGCGTCCCAGCTGTGTTCCGGTCCGAAGGGTTCGTGGTCGTCCGAACCGATCTTGCGCCGGGACAGGCCGTAATGCTGAACATAGTCCGACAGCAGAAGCTGAACATGCGTGTGTGCGCAAAGCAGGAGATAGGCGAAAAACCCGCCCATCCCGAACAGAAGCCCGGAGAGCAGCACAAATCCCGCCCCACCGGCCAGATAGACCGTGTAGGGATGCAGGCTGAGGCCGCCCTGCACCTTGCCTTCGCGCAGGCTGTTTTCCATCTCATATCCGGCCATGAACTCACCCGGCCAGGCGCGCAGCAGGAACGCGGGAAAACTCTCGCCCAGTTGCGCGCTGTTCGGATCATCCGTCGTGGCGGCGAAGCGGTGATGGACCAGCCGATGCGCCGAGGTGTGATGGCCGTAAAGGAGCGAGATGTAGACCCACATCCCCAGGCGGAAGGGCAGCCGGGTGCTGCGATGGATCAATTCGTGCGCCGTCGCGTTCGACACCTGCCCGAACCACAGGCCAAAACCGAGAAACGTGAAGATCCAGCCGAAGAACCCAAGCCCCGTCGCCCCGGACAGTGCAAAAAGCGCCAGCGCCAGCATCGGGAAATGGACGGCCCCCACCAGCAGCGCGAGCCTTTCGTTGTCCGGTCCCGCCGCGGTCAAGGGCTGTATGGCCCCCAGACGCCGGGCGATCCGGTCGGCCGCCGCCAGAAAAAGCGTGATCCAGAGAAAGGCCAGAAGCGCCCACATCCCGCCAAGGACCGCCCCCAGCGCCAGCAGGAACGCGGGTGACAGGCTGGCCACGCCAAACCGCACTTCCGGCCGCGTGAGAAAGGTGGAGAGCTGCAGTGCCATGGTCTGAACTCCGCCTGGCCAGGTCATGCCCGTTACCTTGCGTGATCCTTGCCCGAGGCGCGGGCTTTACTCAAGATGACGCAAGATAAAAAAGGGCGCGAGATGGCGGCATGTCCGGTTTTGACGGCGGCCCTGATAGTGGCACTCGCCTATGGCACGCTATGGGTGGATGCGCCGCCGTCCCGGCCGAAAAGCCTGTGCAAGACCTTGTCAGTCGCCCTTCTGGCGCTGGCCGCAGCGGTGATGGATGCGCCTGATCTGATCGTCGCCGGGCTTGCGCTTGGCGCCTGGGGCGATTTTTGCCTGTCGCGACCGGGGCAGGGGGCCTTTCTGGCGGGCATGGGGGCATTCGGGCTGGGCCATTTGGCCTATGCGGCCGTCTTCTTGGGGGCGGGCGGTCCGCTTTCGCCCTACTGGCTTGCCGGTCTTGGTGCGCTCGCCCTTTCGACGGAATTTTGGCTTGCCCCGCGCACCGGGGCGCTACGCTGGCCGGTGCGTGCCTATGCGGCGATCATCGCGCTCATGGCGCTGGCCGCATCGACGCTCGGGCTGACGCTGGCCGCTGCGGGTGCGTTCCTGTTCCTCCTCTCCGACCTCCTCCTGGCGCTCGACCTCTTCCTCCTGCCGCCGCAAGCCGCACGCGCCGCGCTCCGCCGAACGCTCTGGGTCGCTTATTGGGGCGGACAGGCGCTTATCCTCTTGGGCATGGCCCCGCCGAACATGGCATGAGCCGCCCCTTTTCCTCGCGCCCCGTTAGGATTAGGTGGGAGATGTGCCAAACGGGCAAGGGGCCGCTGCAATGTCATTTTTCAACAAGCTGAAGGACCGGCTTTTCAAAAGCTCCTCGAAACTCGACGAGGGGCTGGAAGCGATCGTCAGCGGGGTGCCGGAGCCGGAGGCCGAACCGGCTGCCGAACTGGTCCCGCCCCCCGGTGCCGCCGCGGCCGCCGCGGTTGTCTCTGACCCCGCGCCCCCGCCATCCGCGCCGGAAACACCGGCAAGACCCGGCCTGATCGGCCGCCTGTTCGGGGCCGCGAAGGCCGAGGCGGAGCCGCGCCGGGTGCTTGATGACCACATGCTCGAAAGCCTTGAAGAACTTCTGATCCGCTCCGACATGGGGGTGGACACGGCGCTGCGCGTCACCGCGAACCTTGCCGAAGGGCGCATGGGCCGCCGCCTGTCGGCCACGGAAATCAAGGCGATCCTTGCTGACGAAGTGACCCGCATCATGACCCCGGTCGCCCGCCCGATGCCGATTTATGCCAAACGCCCGCAGGTGGTGCTGGTCGTCGGCGTCAACGGGTCCGGCAAGACCACGACCATCGGCAAGCTTGCCAGCCAGTTCCGCGCGGCGGGCAAGTCGGTGGTGATCGCGGCAGGCGATACATTCCGCGCCGCCGCCGTCGAACAATTGCAGGTCTGGGGCCGGCGCGCGGGCGTTCCCGTCCTGACCGCGCCCGAAGGGTCCGACCCCGCCTCCCTCGCCTACGACGCGATGACAAGGGCCGAGGCGGACGGCGCCGATCTTCTGATGATCGACACCGCCGGGCGGTTGCAGAACCGGCAGGATCTGATGGAGGAACTCGCGAAGATCGTCCGCGTGATCCGCAAGAAAGACCCGTCAGCACCTCACAACACTCTTCTGGTCCTCGACGCGACGACCGGCCAGAATGCGCTCAATCAGGTCGAGACCTTCCGCAAGCTCGCCGACGTGTCGGGCCTGATCATGACCAAACTCGACGGCACGGCCAAGGGCGGCGTCCTCGTTGCGCTCGCCGACAAGTTCGGCCTGCCGATCCACGCCATCGGCGTCGGCGAACAGATCGACGACCTGTCACCCTTCGATCCCGAAGAATTCGCCCGTGCGCTTGTCGGTTTCGAGAAATGAGCACCCCCCATTTTCTGTCCCAAGATATCCCGGGGTCGCCAAGTTGGTGCGCCATTGGTTCGAGAGCCAACTGGCAACGGGCGGAGCGCCGGCCTTTTTCGCCAAAGGATCCACACCATGAATGAACCCCGCCTGATCAACCCCTGGGTCAAGTTCGCGCTCGAATTCGGGCCGGTGATCGCCTTCTTTCTCGCCTTCGGACGTCTCAAGGCGATGACCGTGACCATCGGTGGAACCGAATATGGCGGCTTCATCCTGGCCACTGCGGCTTTCGTGCCGCTTCTCGTGCTGTGCACGCTGATCCTGTGGCGGCTGACCGGCCGCCTGTCGCCCATGCAGATCGCGACGCTGGTTCTGGTCGTGGTCTTCGGCGGTCTTTCGGTCTGGTTCAACGACGAACGTTTCTTCAAGATGAAGCCCTCGATCATCTATGCGCTGTTCGCGGGGATTCTCGGCTTCGGCCTTCTGCGGGGCCGATCCTATCTGGCGCTGGTCCTCGAAGGGGCAATGCCGCTCAGCGCTGAAGGCTGGTTGATCCTGACCCGGCGTCTGATGATGTTCTTCGCCGGCCTTGCGGTTGCGAACGAGGTGATCTGGCGCCTCTTTTCCGATCAGGCCTGGGTCAACTTCAAGACCTTCGGCCTGCCTGCCGCGCTGTTCCTGTTTTTCATGGCCCAGTCCGGGCTTCTGAAGAAACACGGCACCGACGATCAGGTCTGAGGTTCAGCCCAAGGCGTCCAGGTTGGCCTGCGCCTGCAGGTGGGCGCGCAGTGACCAGTAGCAGTCCTGTTCGGTGGGTGCGCGGCAGGATACCCGTCCATCCGGCGTGACCACGCGCCATTGTTCGGGGAAGGATTCCAGGCGTTCGATCGGATAGGAGATGCCGCCAAAGCTGATCGCGGCAGCCGTGTCCGACGCCGGGGGTTGAGCGACACAGGCGGTGCAAAGCAACGCGGGCAGCAAACGGCGCATCATCTGTCCTTTCGTCTCCGTCCCGACTTCACCCCGAATCCGCCGCTTCCGCAAGGTCGTCGCCGGTTGACCCTGCACCGCCTTTCGGTTATCGCAGTGGCCGTGGCGATTTGATGACCGGATTGCGGGCCACGTTAAACATTCCGCTAAAAGGGTTGGAGGCATTTGGCCCCCGCCGAACGGTCGGGGGTTTTTTGTTGCCGGAGGCGATCATGGCAGACTGGAAGACACGGACGAAACTGGTGCATGCGGGCACAAGGCGCAGCCAGTATGGCGAAATGTCCGAGGCGATCTTCCTGACCCAGGGCTTCGTCTATGACAGCGCCGAACAGGCCGAGGCGCGGTTCATCGAAACCGGGCCGGATGAATTCATCTATGCCCGCTACGGCAACCCGACCGTGCGCATGTTCGAGGAACGCATGGCTGCGATCGAGGGGACGGAGGATGCCTTTGCCACCGCTTCCGGCATGGCGGCGGTGAACGGGGCGCTGACCGCGCTCCTGAAGGCCGGTGATCACGTGGTCGCGGCGCGCGCGCTCTTCGGCTCCTGCCTCTATGTGCTTGAGGTTCTGGGTCGCTTCGGCGTGGAGGTCACGCTGGTCGACGGGACCGACCTTGCGCAGTGGCGCGCGGCGATGCGCGCCGATACCAGGGCGGTCTTCCTCGAATCCGTGTCGAACCCGACGCTTGAGGTGATCGACGTGCGCACGGTGGCGCAAATTGCGCACGCGGTCGGCGCGACGGTGGTCGTCGACAATGTCTTTGCCACGCCCACCTTCTCGCAAGCCGTGGCGCTTGGCGCCGATGTGGTCGTCTATTCCGCGACCAAACATATCGACGGGTCGGGCCGTTGCCTTGGCGGGGTTGTCTGCGGCACCAGGGACTATATCCGCAAGGTGCTGGAGCCTTACCTGAAACACACCGGCGCGGCGATGAGCCCCTTCAACGCCTGGGTGATGCTGAAAGGTCTTGAGACGCTCGACCTGCGCGTCCGCCAGCAGGCCGGATCGGCGCAAAGGATTGCCGAGGCGCTGCAGGGCCATGCGAAGCTGGCCTCGGTGATCTATCCCGGCCTGGGGGATCACCCGCATCACGCGATAGCGATGGACCAGATGGGCGCGGGCGGCACCGTGGTGACGCTGGAGGTGAAGGGCGGGCAGGCGGCGGCCTTCCGCTTCCTCAATGCGCTGGGAATCGTCAAGATCTCCAACAACCTGGGCGACGCGAAGTCGATCATCACCCACCCGGCCACCACCACCCATCAGCGGCTGTCCCCCGATCAGAAGGTGCTTCTGGGGATCACGCCCGGTCTCGTGCGCCTGTCGCTCGGGATCGAGGATGCCGACGATATCCTCGCCGACCTGACCCAGGCGCTGGCGCAGGTGTGAGGTCTTTGCGGCCAGCGCCCCGCAACGTCGCTTTCGGTTGCCCGCCGTTCGGGTTATGTTGAATGCGAAGGGTCGCGTTCCCAGATAATGGGCTGATCCGGCGCGCGAAGGGGAAGGTGATGAATTTCATCGGCGAGGTCGACCGTAACCCGAACCGCGACGAGGCGGCCGAGGCGCTCGCCGTGCTGCGCAGATGGGCGGCCCAGGCCGACCCGTCCGAAGTCGCGCGGCTCGACCCCGCCATCGCCCGGCTGCTGCCGGGGCGGGAGGTCGGGAATTATCCCGATCTGTCGCGGACTTATCCCGAAGATTTCCGCCCCGATCCGGCCTATCGCGCCTCGATGCCTGATCTGCAGAACGGCCCGTCGAGCCTGATCGTCGGGGCCAGGGCGCCGATCCAGCATGTGGGGATTTCGAACTTCCGCCTGCCGATCCGCTATCACACCCGCGACGGCGGCGATCTGACGCTGGAAACGTCGGTCACCGGAACGGTTTCCCTGAACGAGGAGCGGAAGGGCATCAACATGAGCCGCATCATGCGGTCCTTCTATGCCCATGCGGAACGCACGTTCTCCTTCGACGTGATGGCCAAGGCGCTGGACGACTACAAGGCCGACCATGACAGTCTGGATGCCCGCCTGCAGATGCGCTTTTCCTTCCCGGCGCGGGTGGAAAGCCTGCGTTCGGGCCTGTCGGGCTGGCAATATTACGACATCGCGCTGGAACTGGCAGAAACGGCGGGGGTCAGGAAACGCATCATCCATCTGGATTATGTCTATTCGTCGACCTGCCCCTGCTCGCTTGAGCTTTCCGAACATGCCCGTCAGGCGCGCGGCCAGTTGGCGACGCCGCATTCGCAACGCTCCATCGCGCGGATTTCTGCTGTTGAATCAGGCACCAAGCGGCTCTGGTATGAGGATCTGATCGACATCGCCCGCCTTGCCGTGCCGACCGAGACGCAGGTGATGGTCAAGCGCGAGGATGAACAGGCCTTCGCCGAACTCAACGCCGCCAACCCGATCTTTGTCGAGGATGCGGCCCGGTCCTTTGCCGAACGCCTGCTGGCCGAACCCCGCGTCGGCGACTTCCGCATTGTCGCGGTCCATCAGGAAAGCCTGCACAGCCACGACGCCGTGTCGGTCCTGACCGAGGGGCCGACCTTCGCGGCGGAGAGCCTGGAGCCGAGGTTGTTCGCGAGCCTGCATCGCAGCGCCTGAGGCGGCCAGCCCGCGTCGGTTATCCGTCCCGCAAGCGTATGGCATCCGTCCCGACAGATGTCGGGCGGTGGCGTGCGCTCACTCCCGCCCGCGCTGGATGATCCCGGTGATGGCGGCCGCGCCTATCCAGCACCGCAAAGAGCGGGCAGGGTATAGCCGAGACCGAAAGAGGACACGATGAATCGAAGGGCGGTCCTTCGGCAAGGATGGTGCAGGGGCTGAGGACGGGCAGAAGTTAAGAAACCTCTAAAGCGCCCATCCAAGCCATTGAAATCATTCAACCCGCAAAGCGTCCCACCGTGGGACGCCCCTCACTTCCAGCAACTCACCAGCACCGTCATGTCCCGCGCGCGTTTGGCGAGGTCTTCGGCCGCCAGCGTCCCGGTGCGGGTGGATGGCGCGGGGCCGAGGCCCTTGTCCTGCAGCGCCGCTGCGATGGCGGCGCCTTGCAGGATGAAGCTCACGTCCTTCGGCAATTCGCGGCCCGCCTCGTCCTTCCTCGGCGCCAGCATGCCGATCATCGCGCCCGATCCGTCAAGGACCGCCCCGCCCACGTCGCCGGGCAGGGTCTGCAGGGTCAGGCGGGCAAGCTCCGGCTCGCCGTTCAGCCCGGTGGCTTCCGAGAAGGTGCCAGAGGAGATGACGGGGGCGTCGAGCTGGTCCTCGTAGGAGTAACCGGCCATCGCCACGTCGCTGTCCAGACGCGGCAGCGCGGGCGCAAGTTCGGCGAAGGCGCGGGGGGCGAGCGGCCGGTCGGGCTTGAGGAGCGCGATCCCCAGCACATCGTCCTGGAAGGCGACGGTGGCCGTTTGCCGCCCGTCGAGCGTAAGACGGGTGCAGGCGTTCAACACCTCGACCGTGGTCAGGACGGTTCCGGTCGCATCTATGTAGGCGCCGCTGCGCGACAGGGCCGGGTGGCGGACTTCCAGACCCTTGGCGAGGTCGGAGGCGGGCGTGGAGGAGGGGTCGCCCAGGTTCTCGTCCAGCGCGCGGTTGCCTTTCGGCGCGAAGCTGGCCTGCATCGCGGCCAGCACCCGCGCGCTGCGGCTCATGTCCGCCGTGGGGGCGATGAGCGCGAAGCCCTTGATCAGACCACCTTCAAGCCGCGCCTCGACATGGGCGATGCGATCGGCATTCTGCCCTTCGATGGTGAAGGAGGAAGCCTTGAGGTCGCGCGGACCGTCCATCGGCACGAGCGCGAGGGCCTGGACCTGCTCGTAAAGCGCCACCAGCGCGCGGGCGTCGCCCTGGCGGGAAATGAGAAGGATCTGATAGCCTGACCCGTCCTTTTCCCCATAGGCGACGAAGGGCGGCGAATAGCGGTCGAAGGTGATCAGGCCCATCGGCAGGTCGATCACGATGCCGGCCTCCTCCTCGGTCACGGTTTCCAGGCCGAGGGCGGCCGTTTCCGCCTTCCAGTCACTCAGAAGCGTGGCGCGCTGGAACGTGGTCAGGACGCCGGTCTCGGCAAAACCGCGCGTGGCCTGCCAGGCGGCCATGGCGGCGCGGGTGCCCTTGCCGAAGGCGCCGTCGATCTTTCCGGCATAGGTGCCGAAGTACCGCATGGCGCGCTGGAGGTCGAGCCGGTCTTGCTTTTCAAGCGCGCTTTCGCCCGACAGCGCCTGATCCATGCTTTCGTTGTCGTCGGCCGGGAGCGTCACCACGGGCTCGGCGGGCGCGGCTTCAGCCACCGGGGGGGCGGGGGGGACCGGTTCGGTTGCGGGCGCCGCCGCCGTCACCCCCGCCGGCCAGAAGCGGCGGCCGAGCGCCGCGCCTTCGGCGATGAAACTGTCCGACGGGATCATCCGTTCGCGTTTCAGAAGGTCAAGCTGGCGCTGGGCTTCCCCGGGCGTGAAGGGACCAAGGAGGATGCCATACCAGCCGGTCCCCAGCTTGTAGCCCTGCACGTTGGCGAAGGTGCCGGCGTAGGCGCGGGCACGGCCTTCGGCCTCAGGAAGCGAGGGTTGCGCCTCGATCTGCACCCAGGCGTCCTGGGCGGCGGCCAGCCGCGCCGCGAAGAGGCCGGTTAAAACCGCAACGGTCCAGAAGATGTGTTTCATGCTCGAATGCCCTTTGGGCTGGTCTTGCGCCAGCGAGTCCGCTGCAGAACCTAGCAGCCTGCGCGGCGGCGTCACCTCAAAAAGCCGTGGGCGTGATTGACCGCAGGGCCCCTGTTGCCTAATGAGAACGGGCTTCCATTGTCAGGCGGTGCGATGACCACGACCCTTCCGCGTTCGTTCCAGGAGATCATCCTGAGACTTCAGGCCTATTGGGCGGCGAAGGGCTGCGCGATCCTGCAACCCTATGACATGGAGGTGGGGGCGGGCACGTTCCATCCGGCAACGACGCTGCGCTCGCTCGGGACCAGGCCCTGGGCTGCGGCCTATGTGCAGCCGTCGCGGCGGCCGACCGACGGGCGCTATGGCGAAAACCCCAACCGCCTGCAGCATTATTATCAGTATCAGGTGCTGATCAAACCCTCGCCGCCCGACCTGCAGGAGCTTTACCTTGGCTCGCTGGCCGCCATCGGAATCGACACCAGCCTGCATGACATCCGCTTTGTCGAGGATGACTGGGAAAGCCCGACGCTGGGCGCCTGGGGCCTTGGCTGGGAGGTCTGGTGCGACGGCATGGAGGTGAGCCAGTTCACCTACTTCCAGCAGGTCGGCGGGCATGACTGCCGACCGGTTTCGGGCGAACTGACCTATGGGTTGGAGCGGCTGGCCATGTATGTCCTGGGCGTCGATCATGTGATGGACATGCCCTTCAACGATCCGCAGTCAATGATCCCGCTGACCTATGGCGACATCTTCCGCCAGACCGAACAGGAATACAGCCGCCATAACTTCGATCAGGCGGACACGGAGATGCTGTTCCAGCATTTCAAGGATGCCGAGGCGGAGTGCGGGCGGATCTTGGCGGCGGACGAGGTGGACAGGGCGGGACGCCGCATCATCATGGCCCATCCCGCCTATGACCAATGCATCAAGGCGAGCCACCTCTTCAATCTTCTCGACGCGCGGGGCGTGATTTCGGTGACGGAACGGCAGGCCTATATCGGGCGGGTCCGGGCGCTGGCCCGGCAATGCGCCGATGCCTTCCGCCTGACCGAGGCCGGTGCCGACGCATGAGCATGAACTACGAGCCGTCTTCGTTTTACGAACGCGCGTTGCTGCAGTTGCAGAGCTGGCCCTGGGGGATCGGACTTTCGGCCCGCCGCAAGCTGCGCCGCGCCTGGGCGCCGCGCACGCTGGCCGCGTTCGACGCCGATGTGGCGCGGCTGGGTCCGGGCGACATCGCGGTCGACCTTGGCGCGAACGTCGGGCTTTTCACCCGCAAGCTGGCGGCAACCGGGGCTGAGGTTCACGCCTATGAACCCGACCCTGCAACCTTCGTGCGCCTCATGGCCGCCGTGGCCCACCTGCCGAACGTGCATCTGCATCAGGCCGCCGTCGGAGTGGCGAACGGCACGGTGATCCTGCACCGCGCCCCCGAGCATCGCCACGCGGACTATTCGGAAATGTCGTCGGTCGTGTTCCGGTCATCGCGCCACTACGACCCGGAATCGGTCGAGGTGGAACAGCGGGCCTTTGCCGATGTCCTCAACGGGTTCGACCGGCCGGTGAGCCTGATCAAGATGGACATTGAAGGGGCCGAGTTCGACATCCTGCGCGCGATCCTCGCCGCCCCCCAGACCTTTCGTTTCCAGCGGCTCTATGCGGAAACGCACGAAACCTACGCCCCGCACGAACTGCCCGAGGTCGATCGGATGCGCCGCCAGGCGCGCGCCCTGAACGGACCGATCATCAACCTGTTCTGGCCTTGAGGTGCGCGTGATGACAGGGGATCCGAACTCCGATCTGCACCAGGGCCGGGTGATGAGGCTTCTGGACCGCCTGCAGGATGTGCCCGGCTTCATCGGCCGCAGCGCTGCGCGCAAGTATCGCCGCCGCATGTTCCCCGTCGCGCTCAGCGAGATGGACCACCGGTTGGCGGCGATGACGCCGGATGACGTGTGCTTCGATCTGGGCGCCAATGTCGGCACCTTCACCGAAATCATGGCGAAAAGCGGAGCGCGGGTCCATTCGTTCGAGCCCGACCCCGCAACGTTCGAGCGGCTGAAGGAACGCGTCGGCCATCTGCCGAACGTGACGCTGCATCAAAAGGCGGTCGGTGTGGCGAGCGGCCAGTTGCAGCTCTATCGCGCCAGCGACTTTGCCAGCGATTTCGACAAGGCCTCGCAGGCGACCTCGCTGCATTACAAGTCGGGCCGGATGCAGCCGGTCGAGGGCTGCGTGGTCGAGGTTCTGGACTTTGCCGATCTCGTTCAAAGCTTCCGCAGGGTCGCCCTGATCAAGATGGACATCGAAGGCGGCGAATGGGGCATATTGGAGGCGATCTTTGCCGGTCGCATGCCCCTTGCCTTCGACGCGCTTTTCGTCGAGACCCATGAAAAGCTCGAGCCGGCGCGTTACGCTCAGGTGGTGGCAATGCGTCGGGCGGCGCGCGCCTTGCAGACGCCCTATCTCAATCTTTACTGGCCATAGGGCGGGGGGCGCGGATGTTGGGCAAACTGATCGTGGGGTTCATCGTGGTGACGGCCTTGGTCGTCGGCGCGACCATCTATTATCTGCAGGAATATGCCTATTACCAGCCGGTGGAGGCCAGCGCGCCCGCGGCGCAGATCCGGCTTCAGCCGCTGGACGGGACGCTGGCCGAGCCGATTCTGACGACATCGGAGTTCGAGGGGATCGACGCCGAGAGTTCCCCCCTGCGGTTCCGCGGCTGTTTCCTGACGCCGATGACCCTGCCGATGCTGACCGAAAGCTACCGCGTCTACGAGGACCCGACGCCGCTGAACGCGCCGTCATGGTTTTCCTGCTTCGATGCCGGTGAAATCGACGAGGATCTGGAAAGCGGCAAGGCAATGGCCTTTCTGTCGGAGGAAAACATCCATCCCGGGGTCGACCGCGTGGTTGCCGTCTATCCCGATGGCCGGGCCTATGCCTGGCACCAGCTGAACGAAAGCGCGGAGCAATAATGCCCGATCTGCTCATCGAACTCTTTTCCGAAGAAATCCCGGCGCGGATGCAGGCCCGCGCGCGGGAGGATCTGAAGAAACTCGTGACCGATGGTCTGGTGGAAGGCGGTCTGACCTATGCCGGGGCCGCCGCCTTCTCCACCCCCCGCCGCCTGACGCTGGCGATCGAGGGGCTGAGCGCGGAAAGTGCTGCGGGGCGCGAGGAACGCAAGGGGCCGGCCACCACTGCGCCCGCGGCGGCCATCGAAGGGTTCCTGCGGTCGACCGGGCTGTCCCGCGACCAGCTTGAGGTGCGGGACGACAAGAAGGGCCAGGCCTATTTCGCGGTGATGACCAAACCGGGGCGCACCGCGCCCGCGATCATCGCCGAGGTGCTGGAAGGCGCGATCCGCACCTTCCCCTGGCCGAAGTCGATGCGCTGGGGGACGGGCAATCTGCGCTGGGTCCGGCCGCTCCATTCGATCCTGTGCCTTCTGAGCTCGGAAGCCGGGGCGGAGGTGGTGACGATGGAGGTTGACGGCATCCGCGCGGGCAACCGGACCCGGGGCCATCGCTTCCTGTCCAAAGGCGTGATCACCGTCTCGTCCTTCGACGATTATGCGATGAAGCTGAAACGCGCCCATGTGATCCTCGACAGCGCGGAGCGGGAGGCGCACATCTGGGCCGACGCCGGCAACGCGGCCTTCGCGGCGGGGCTGGAGGCGGTGGAGGACAAGGGGCTTTTGGCCGAGGTTGCGGGGCTGGTGGAATGGCCGGTGGTGCTGATGGGCCGGATCGGCGAGGATTTCCTCGGCCTGCCGCCCGAGGTTCTGCAAACCAGCATGAAGGAACATCAGAAGTTCTTCTCGGTGCGCAATCCGAAGAGCGGGCGGATCGAGGGCTTCGTGACCGTCGCCAACACCGAGGCGAAGGACCAGGGCGCCACGATCCTGAAGGGCAACCAGAAGGTTCTGTCTGCGCGCCTTTCCGACGCGAAATTCTTCTGGGAAAACGACCTGCGCGAAGCGAAGGCGGGCATGGGCAAGTGGCTCGACGGGCTGAAGGCGGTCACGTTCCACAACAAACTCGGGTCGCAGGCCGACCGGATCGAGCGGATGGCGGCGCTCGCCCGCGAGATCGCGCCCTTGGTGGGCGCGGATGCGGACCGCGCCGACCGCGCGGCGCGGATCGCCAAGGCGGACCTGCGCTCCGGCATGGTGGGGGAATTCCCCGAACTGCAAGGCACCATGGGCCGCTATTACGCGCTGGAGGCGGGCGAGCCCACAGACATCGCCAACGCCGCCCGCGACCACTGGCGCCCGAAAGGCGAAGGCGACGCGGTGCCGACCGAGCCGGTGAGCGTGGCCGTGGCGCTGGCCGACAAGATCGACACGCTGACCGGGTTCTGGGCGATTGATGAGAAACCCACGGGGAGCAAGGATCCGTTCGCGCTCCGCAGGGCGGCGCTGGGGGTGATACGGTTGGTGTTGGGGAATGGACTAACGTTCAAACTCGGCGATGTGATCGAGAGCAGCTTTGAACATCTTCGCCAACCGGAACTTGAAAGGCTACGGCAGAGCATTCTCTCGAACATACTAACGGACTTTGATCGTGGCCAAGAAGTTGCAGCCGAGATCGCGGAGTTCGTGGGTGCAGATGCGTCAGAGAGCGTTTCGTCCATTAACTCAGCCATACCCTTGCAGCCATCAATAGAGGAACGTCACGTTCGTGAAGCTGCGGAAATAATAGCAGAACTTTATCGAAGCCAACGCTCCGGCATTGATTGGCGCACCGTTTTTGTGCCTGCCCGCGACGACCTCCTCTCCTTCTTACACGACCGTCTGAAGGTCTTCCTCAAGGATCAGGGCATCCGCCACGACGCGATCGACGCCTGCCTCGCCATGCCGGGCAACGATGACCTCACGCTCCTCGTCAAACGCGCCGAAGCCCTCGCCGCCTTCCTCAAAACCGACGACGGCACCAACCTCCTGCAGGGTTTCAAGCGCGCCAACAACATCCTGACCCAGGCCGAGGCGAAGGACGGGGTCGAATATTCCTACGGCGCCGATGTGAAGTTTGCCGAGACGGAGGAAGAACGCGCCCTCTTCGCCGCGCTCGACCGTGCCGACGCCGCCATCGGCCCGGCGATGAAAGCCGAGGATTTCGGCGCGGCGATGGGTGCCATGGCCGTGCTCCGCGCCCCCATCGACGCCTTCTTCACCGCAGTGCAGGTCAACAGCGACAACCCCGTCGTGCGCCGCAACCGGCTGAACCTGCTCAGCCGCATCCGTGGCATCTGCCTGTCGGTCGCGGACCTGACGAGGATCGAAGGCTAGGGGCGGGGAGGCGCTGCCTCCCCGCACCCCACCGGGATATTTGAACCAGAATGAAAGG
>CAZRKU010000036.1:0-30664 GCA_964600685.1 uncultured Frigidibacter sp.
ACCGGCGCATGTTCAAAATCCTTGATTTTTGCCGGGAATCACCGATCATTTCCCGCGCGGACGCAGACTTTCCTACCGCCTCCCTGTTCATGGGGCAGCCGGAAGACCTGAAAGACCTGGCTGCACGGCCCCGGCAATCGCGCCGGGGGAGACCAACAAGGGAGTAGACGGGATGGCCACCGGCACCGTGAAATGGTTCAACACGACGAAGGGCTACGGCTTCATCGCACCCGATGACGGCGGGAACGATATCTTCGTCCATATTTCGGCGGTCGAGCGCGCCGGGCTGAAAAGCCTGAACGACAACCAGAAGATCGCCTATGAGCTTCAGTCCGGCCGCGACGGCCGTTCTTCGGCAAGCGATTTGAAGTTGCTCTGAACCGGCATCTGCCAACGACCGGACAGGTTCCCAAACGGCCCCGGGCGGGGCCGTTCTTGTCTGCGGGTCATGCCAGAACGCGGGCCTGAACCGCGTCATCCCAACCCAGATACCATCCATCGCCTGTCCGGATCACCGGGCGCTTCATCACCGCGGGCTGGGCGGCAATCTGGGCCTCTGGCTCCGACAGCTTCAGATAAGCCGTGAACCCGCGATAGGTGGTCGACTGTTTGTTGATCACCAGATCCCCGAATTCCCTGACGAGCTCGGCTATCTCGGCGTCCGACAAAGGCTCCGCGCGCACATCGCGGAAGCTCACGGTCTTTCCTGCCGCCTCGATGGCTTTCAGGGCCTTCTTGCAGGTGTCGCAGGTTGGAATTCCGTAAAGGATCATCACAAGCCTTTCTCGGTGAACAAGAGCGCGGAAAACCGAGCGGTCATCCGATCACCTGGGCGACCGCCGGACCAACCTCGTTCCAGCCTTCCCAGATCATCTTGAGCGCGACGTAAAGGATGATGGCCAGACCGACATAGGCAATCCAGCGGTGACGGTTCAGCAACCGGGCGATGAAGGTCGCGGCCAATCCCATCAGCGCGATGGACAGAACCAGACCGATGACCAGCACCGAGAAATGGTCCCGCGCCGCGCCGGCGACCGCCAGGACGTTGTCGAGCGACATGGAAACGTCCGCGATCACGATCTGCGTGGCCGCCTGGGCGAAGGTCTTCCTCGGCCCGCCTTCCGCGATCAGACCGTCGCGGTTCACATCCTCCCCGGTCAGCGCCTCTTCGGCGCGCGCCTCGTCGGCATGGCCTTCCCGCAGTTCGCGCCACATCTTCCAGCAGACCCAAAGCAGCAGGATGCCCCCCGCCAGCAGGAGACCGGTGATCGCCAGAAGCTGGGTGGTAATCGCGGCGAACCCGATACGCATCACCGTCGCGGCAATGATGCCCATGAGGATCGCCCTTGCCCGCTGCTCCTTGGGAAGGCCCGCGGCGGCCAGACCGATCACGATGGCGTTGTCACCCGCCAGCACCAGGTCGATCGCGATGACCTGCATCAGCGCGGTCAGCCCCTCGGGCGTGAAAATTTCCAGCATGTTTGTCCCCCAACTTCGGCCAGTTCCGACATTTTGGCACTAGGTAATGACGCGCGGTGGCATTCGCAACGCGGGTCTGCAAAATAGTTTCACCTTAAGCGCGCGCACGCGCGGCGATTCAGAGGGCGGGTGGAGGGCGATGTTCCGAAAAATATTGTCCGGGCTGGCGCGTTCGGAACCCGACGCCTCGGCGACACCGGCCGGCCAGCTTGCGTTTGCGGCGCTTCTGGTGCGTGTCGCGCGGGCCGACGACGACTATCACGAGGCGGAAGCCGCAGAGATCGGCAGATTCCTGTCCGACCATTTCTCAATCGGCGCCTTTGCTGCCGTTGCCTTGCGCCAGGAAGCAGAAAGGCTCGAAGCCGCGGCCCCCGATACCGTGCGCTTCACCCGCGCCCTCAAGCAGGCCGTCCCCCACGAGGATCGGATCGGCATTCTTGAGGCTCTCTGGTCGGTTGCCCTTTCGGATGGCACACGGAACTCGGACGAGGATGCCACGCTCCGGCTGGTGGCGAACCTTCTTGGCGTCAACGACCGCGACAGCGCGCTGGCCCGACAAAGGATGGACAGACCATGATCGCCAGCCTGCCGATGTATGACTGGGCGGAAACGCGCCCGGCGACCGATCGTTTCTGGGCGCTGATCCGCGACCGGCTGCGTGCGCGGGGCATTGACGCGCCGAACATGTTGCATCGCGGCGAGCGGTGGAACGACTGGCGGGCATCCGATCTGCTTCTGAGCCAGACCTGCGGCTATCCCTATCGGACGGCGCTGCATGGTCATGTGGCGCTGGTCGGGACGCCCGACTACGGACTGCCCGATGCGCCCCCGGGACATTACTATTCGCAACTGATCGTGCGTCCCGGCGAAGGCTCCGACTGGCGCGACCATCTGGACGGCGTGCTTGCCATCAATGGCCCTGACAGCCAGTCGGGCTGGGCCGCGCCGCAGAACCATGCCGCGTCCGAGGGGCGGTCCTTTGCCCGGCAGCTGGTCACCGGCGCGCACGTGGCGTCCGCCGCAGCCGTGGCCGAGGGCATGGCGGACATCGCGGCCATCGACGCCGTCACCTGGCGACTGCTCGTGCGCTATCGGTCAGACCTGGCGCAACGGCTGAGCGTGATCGCTCGCACCGAACCCACGCCGGGCCTGCCGCTGATCTCGGCACCGTCCGACGACCCGGAGGCCCTGGCCGCTGACGTGGGTGCCGCAATCGCCTCATTGGCGGAGCAGGATCGCCAGGTGCTGGGCCTGCGCGGTCTGGTGCATATCGCCGCCGAACAATATCTGGCGGTCCGCACGCCGCCGACCTGCGTCGTCTGATCCGTCATTTTGGATGCAAAGACCGACCAAAATGCAAAAGTGACCGCCAATCCTGGCAGATTTTGCGTTGCAAACCGACCGGGTTTCCGCCCTATTCGAAGAAACGGGGGAAGGAACGCTCGCAAGTGTCTCAACAAGATACGCCTGTCATCGAAATCCGTGACCTGCACAAGGCTTACGGAAACCTTGAGGTGCTCAAGGGCGTCTCGATCACGGCCCGCAAAGGCGAAGTGATCTCGCTGATCGGCTCGTCGGGTTCCGGCAAATCCACGCTTTTGCGCTGTTGCAACCTGCTTGAGGAGAGCCAGCAGGGCGAAGTCCTGTTCGACGGCGAACCGATCAAATGGCGGGGCGAAGGGCTGAACCGCCACCCCGCCGACAAGGCGCAGGTCATCCGGGTGCGCACGAACCTGTCGATGGTGTTCCAGCAGTTCAATCTCTGGTCGCACATGACGATTCTCCAGAATGTCATGGAAGCACCGCTGACCGTCCTGAACCGCGACCGGGCCGACGTCGAGGGCTCGGCGCGCAAATATCTGGACAAGGTCGGCATCGGCGAGAAATGCGATGTCTACCCGGCGATGCTGTCCGGTGGCCAGCAACAGCGCGCCGCCATTGCGCGCGCGCTCTGCATGGAACCCAAGGCCCTTCTGTTCGATGAGCCGACCTCCGCGCTCGACCCCGAACTGGAACAGGAAGTGGTCCGGGTGATCAAGGCGCTGGCCGAGGAAGGCCGGACCATGCTTCTCGTGACCCACGACATGCGGCTTGCGGCCGACGTCTCGGACCATGTGGTGTTCCTGCACAAGGGCAAGATCGAGGAAGAGGGTCCACCGGATCAGGTTTTCGGCTCTCCGAAGACCGAACGACTGCAACAGTTCCTGAGCGCGACTGTCTCAGCCTGAAAACCTAAGCGCCAAACGACCAACCTGGGAGCAAACCAATGAAAAAACTCTTTCTTTCCGCCGCAGCCCTGGCCCTGACGGCCGGGCTCGCGATGGCACAGACCGTGCGGCTCGGCACCGAGGGCGCCTACCCTCCCTACAACTTCATCAATGACGCGGGCGAAGTGGACGGGTTCGAGCGTGAACTGGGCGACGAACTGTGCAAGCGCGCCGAACTGACCTGCGAATGGGTCACGAACGAATGGGACACGATCATCCCGAACCTCGTTTCCGGCAATTATGACGTGATCATCGCCGGCATGTCGATCATCGACGAGCGTGACAAGGTCATCGACTTCTCGCAGAACTACGTGCCCCCGGCGACCTCCGCCTATCTGGCGCTGGCGGCTGACACCGATCTGAAATCCGGCCCGGTTGCCGCGCAGACCTCGACGATCCAGGCGGGCTATATCGCCGAACAGGGCATGACACTGGCCGAATATGCAACGCCGGACGAAACCATCGCCGCCGTGCGCAACGGCGAAGCCGTCGCCGTGTTCGCCGACAAGGGTTTCCTCGTGCCGATCCAGGCTGAATCGAACGGCGAGCTGGTCTTCACCGGCGACGAGCCGTCGCTCGACGGCGGCGTCGGCCTCGGCATCCGCGAAAGCGACACCGAGCTGAAGGGCAAACTCGATGCGGCCATCCAGGCGATGAAGGACGACGGTTCGCTGAATGCCATGATCAAGAAATGGTTCGGCGACGCCGCACTGGTATTCTGACCTGACTGAACCGTTCCCCCGCCCCTGACGGGCGGGGGACTTCCGAGACGCGCGTCGCGACTGGCAAGAATCCAGCGCGACCATGGGGGCCGTCCGCAGGATGTTTCAATATTGCGCTGATCCGAAGGTGCTGGACGGCCTCGTCTGGCTTTCCTGCTATCTGACCAATGAAAAGCACCAGTTGCTCTATGCGTCACTTGGCACCGTTCTTCTGCTGATGGCGATTGTCGCGCCCGTGGCCATGCTTTTCGGCTTCGGTGGCGCGGTGGCGGCGCGGTCGCATGTGATGCCACTCCGGCTGTTCGGCAAGGCCTACACGGCGATGGTGCGCGGCATCCCCGACATCATCTTCTTCATGTTCGTGCCGATCGCGCTGGACCAGTTGTTCGAGCTTGTGCGCCACAAGATCAAGTGCCCCGAATGGACCGCCCCGATCCGCCAGGGCGCGGACTTCATCGTCTGCCCCGCGGCAAAACTGCCGCTGTCGACCAGCCCGCAGATCATTCATGAAATCTACGGCTTTTCACTTGCCGTCCTGGCCTTTTCCATCGTTTTCGGCGCCTTCGCCGCGAATGTGCTGTACGGCGCAATGCAGGCCGTCCCGCGCGCCCAGATCGAAACCGCCGAATCCTATGGCATGACCCCGCGTCAGGCCTTCCGCCGGGTGCTGGTGCCGCAGATGTGGGTCTATGCCCTGCCCGGACTGTCGAACCTGTGGATGATCCTGATCAAGGCCACGCCGCTGCTGTTCCTGCTGGGCGTCGAAGACATCGTTTACTGGGCCAAGGAACTGGGCGGATCAAAGACCAGCGGGGCGTCCGCCTATCCCCACGCCGACTGGCGGGTCTTCTACTTCCTGGGGTTGCTCGTCTACTACCTCACCATGACCAAACTGTCCGAGATAGTACTGGGTCGGCTTTCGAGCAAATTCAGCCGAGGTCAGGCGACTTTTGCCGGTGAACAGCAAAGAAAGGCCGCCGCATGAGCTGCTGGGACACATTCCTGGACTATGGCCTGCGTTCGGTCGGTATCGGCGAGAACCTTCTGCCCACCACCGATTTCACCCTGTGCCAGCATGTCGTGCTGATCGGCTCCGGCCTGGTCTGGAACATCTATTTCGGCGCCTTGGCGTTGTTCTTCGGCTTCTTCCTGGCCAATGCCATCGCGCTTGCCAAAGCCAACGCCAACCCGCTGATCCGCAAGCCGGCCGAATGGTTCATCTTCATCTTCCGCGGCTCGCCGCTCTTCATCCAGTTTTTCCTCTTCTATGAAACCTTCGTGCTGCTTCCCCGCACGGGGATCGAAATTCCCTTGGGCTTTGCCACGATCACCATCGCGACCAGCTGGCTGACGAAAGCCTGGGCGGGGGCGCTGATCGTTCTGTTCCTGAACACGGCGGCCTATACAGGCGAGATTTTCTATGGCGCGCTGCGCTCCGTGCCCAAGGGCGATCTTGAAGCGGCGGACGCCTATGGCATGCACGGCTGGAGCAAGTTTCGCAAGATCGTCTGGCCGACGATGATGCGGCTTGCCTGGCCCTCCTATACCAACGAGGCGATCTTCCTGTTTCACGCGACGACACTTGTGTTCTTTGCCGGCTTTCCGATCTTCGGCCAGATGGGGGATTCGCTCTATTATGCGACCTATTTCGCATCGAAAACCTTCAACCCGTTCATCGCCTATCCGGTCATCGCCGGTTACTTCATCGGCCTGACTTTACTGGTGATTTTCGTCTTTGGCCAGGTGAACAACCGGCTGAACCGGCACCTGCCCCAGAACCTGAAAGCTAAAATTCGCTTGCGTCCGCAGCTGGTCCGATAGTATTCTGTTTTTGATCAAATTCACCGGGCACCTGCCCGGACCGCGTTGATGCGGCGTTCGGCACCTGACTTCCGGGACGGATGGGATTGGTCATAACGGGAGAAAGGACCAAGGGCATGGTCCCCACCCCCGCACCGGGCAGCTTCGCCCGGCCAGCGGCTTGGGCGGCGGACCGGCGGCCCTGGCGTTTGACAGATGATGAAAGACTGGCTCAGAAAGCACCCTCAGGTGCGCACGATCCGCGTAGCGGCGGCGGATCTGAACGGACAGGCGCGCGGCAAGCGCGTGCCGGCACGATTTGCCGACAAGGTAGCGATCGAGGGAACGCGGTTCCCGATGTCTGTCCTCAACCTTGATATCTGGGGCGAGGATGTCGAAGACAGCCCGCTCCTGTTCGAAAGCGGTGATGCGGACGGCATTCTGAAGCCGACCGAGCGTGGCTTCATGCCCATGCCCTGGCTTGAAGCGCCCACGGCGCTCCTGCCGATCTGGATGTTCCGCGAAAATGGTCAGCCCTATGAAGGCGATCCCCGTCATGCACTGCGCGCGGTTGTCGACCGCTACAGGGCGCTGGGCCTGACGCCTGTCTGCGCGATGGAGCTGGAATTCTTCCTGATCGACGACAGCGGCAAGACCTTGCAGGTTCCGCCCTCGCCCCGGTCGGGCAAGCGGCGCAAGGCGGCGGAAATCCTGTCGATCCGCGCCCTCGATGCGTTCGACACGTTCTTCACCGATCTTTACGACGCCTGCGAGGCGATGGACATTCCCGCCGACACCGCCATTTCTGAATCGGGCCTTGGCCAGTTTGAGATCAACCTGATGCATTGCGACGACGCGCTGCGCGCCGCCGACGATGCCTGGTTTTTCAAGATGCTGGTCAAGGGTCTGGCCCGCCGCCACGGCTTTGCCGCGAGCTTCATGGCCAAACCCTACCCGGAATATTCCGGCAACGGCCTGCATACCCATTTCTCGGTCATCGACAAGGACGGCAAGAACGTCTTTTCGAACGGCGGCCCGGAAGGATCCGAACTGCTGATGAACGCCATCGCCGGCTGCCTTTGGGCGATGAACGACTCCACGCTCCTCTTCGCGCCGCATTCCAACAGCTACGAGCGGCTGATCCCCGAGGCGCATGCCCCGAACGCAGTCTGCTGGGCCTATGAAAACCGCACCTCGGCCATTCGCGTCCCGTCAGGCAGCGCCGCCGCGCGCCGGATCGAACATCGCACCGCCGGCGGCGACGTGAACCCCTATCTGATGCTTGCGGGCATCCTGGGCGCGGCATTGGTCGGGATCGAGGAAAAGATGGCCCCGCCGCCGCCGATCACCGGCAACGCCTATGCGCTTGACCTGCCGCTCATCCCCGACACCTGGGAGGAAGCGATCAATGTCTTCGAGAAAAGCGAGAAGATGGCGCGGATCTTCCCGAAGGAACTGATCACCAACCTGGTGATGACCAAACGTCAGGAACTGCACTACATGGGCGAACTGACCCCGGCAGAGCAGACCGAAATCTACCTCGATACCGTCTAGGGCCGCTTCCCTGCCCCCTTGCTTTGTGCCGGGGGGCAGGCTTAGCTAGGCCGAAACCCAACCAAGAGTATGTTATGCTGATCGGCATTCTTCAGACCGGCCAGTCGCCCGATGCGCTTCGGGACGACATGGGCGACTATCCCGATTTCTTTCGCGAGCTTCTGGCCAACCAGGGCCTGCAGTTCCGCACCTACCATGTGGAGAACATGCAGTTCCCCGTCTCGGTCCATGACTGCGACGGCTGGCTGATCACCGGCTCCCGCCATGGCGCCTACGAGGATCACCCCTTCGTCAAGCCGCTGGAGACGTTCATCCGCAAGACGATGACCGAGAATGTGCCGATCGTCGGCATCTGCTTCGGCCACCAGATCATCGCCCAGGCGATGGGCGGCAAGGTCGAACGCTATGACGGGGGCTGGGCGGTCGGCCCGCAGGAATATGATTTCGACGGCCAGACCATCCGCATGAACGCCTGGCACCGCGACCAGGTGACGGAGGTTCCCGAAGGGGCCGAGGTTTGCGCCAGCAACGAATTTTGCCAGAATGCCGCGCTGGTCTACGGTGATCGGGCCTTTACCATTCAGGCGCATCCGGAATTCAAGGACGACTTCATCGACGGCCTTCTGCGCACCCGCGCACCTGGTCTGGTGCCGCCGGACGTGATGGCGGACGCCGCCGCCCGGCTGGGCCAGGACAATGACGCGACCACCATCGCCGAGAAGATTGCCGAATTCTTCAAGAAACCCCGCAAACAATAACAGTGTGAATCATGTCCGACTGGACCCAGAAACTGCCGCAAGCAGCCCGTGACTATATCGCCGGGCGTCGTGTCGACGAAGTGGAGTGCATCGTCAGCGACATTGCCGGTGTGGCGCGGGGCAAGGCCATGCCTGCCTCGAAGTTCGCCAAGCAAAAATCGTTCTTCTTGCCGAATTCGATCTTCCTGCAGACGATTACCGGCGAATGGGCCGACAATCCCTTGGGCGACTTTACAGAACCGGACATGACGCTGGTTCCCGACTATTCAACCACCGTCGCCTCGCCCTGGGCGCAGGACCCGACCCTGCAGGTCATCCATGACGTGATCGACGCGGAAGGTGAAATGGTGCAGACCGCGCCGCGCAATGTGCTCAGGCGCGTGGTCAAGCTTTTCGACGATGCGGGGCTGGTCCCGGTCGTCGCGCCCGAGATGGAGTTCTTTCTGGTCGCGCGCAACATCGACCCGAACCTGCCGGTCATCCCGCCGATGGGCCGCTCGGGCCGCCGTGCCGCTGCCAAGCAGGCCTACTCACTGTCGGCGGTCGACGAATACGGCCGCGTCATCGACGACATCTATGACTTCGCCGAGGCGCAGGGGTTCGAGATCGACGGCATCCTGCAGGAAGGCGGATCGGGCCAGATCGAGATCAACCTGGCCCACGGCGACCCGATCAAGCTGGCGGATGAGATTTTCTTCTTCAAGCGCCTGATCCGCGAGGCGGCCCTTCGTCACGACTGTTACGCCACCTTCATGGCCAAGCCGATCGAGGGCGAGCCGGGGTCGGCCATGCACATCCACCATTCGGTCGTCTCGAAGGAGACCGGCAAGAACATCTTCTCGGACGGCAAGAAGGAAACGCCGGAATTCATGCATTTCATCGGCGGGATGCAGAAATACCTGCCCGCCGTGATCGCGCTGCTGGCACCCTATGTGAACAGTTATCGTCGCTATGTGCCGGGCTTCGCCGCGCCGATCAACGTCGAATGGGGCCGCGACAACCGCACCACCGGTCTGCGCGTTCCGGTGTCGCCGCCTGCCGCGCGTCGGGTGGAAAACCGGCTTGCGGGGATGGACTGCAACCCCTACCTCGGCATCGCGGCCTCGCTCGCCTGCGGTTATCTCGGGCTGAAGGAAAAGATCGATCCGCGCGAGGAACGCACGATCGAATTCACCGCGTCGGATGACGAGATTCCGCTGAACCTTGGCGATGCGCTCGACCTTCTGGCCGATTGCCAGCCGATCCGCGCGGTGCTGAGCGATCAGTTCTGCCTTGTCTATGAGTCGGTCAAGCGGAACGAGTTCAAGGAGTTTCAGCAAGTCATCAGCCCGTGGGAGCGGGAACACCTGCTCCTGAACGTCTGAGGCGACCGATGAACCTGCTTTTTGCCAATGACAAGGCGGGGCACTATCCCGCCAGCTACTATGCCGCGACCAAGGCCGACCTTGCCCCCTTCCCCGAGCTGAAGGGGGCAACCCGTGCCGACGTCTGCATCGTCGGCGGCGGTTACACCGGCCTTTCGGCGGCGCTTCATCTGGCGAGCCGGGGGATGGAAGTGGTGCTGCTCGAAGCGCACCGCGTGGGTTTCGGCGCCTCGGGCCGCAACGGCGGGCAGGTCGGATCGGGACAAAGGCAGGATCAGGACTGGCTGGAAAAAACGTTGGGCAGGGAACACGCCCGCCAGTTGTGGGATCTTTCGGTTGAAGCGGTCGGCATGGTCAAGTCGCTGATCCGCGACCATGACATGCCCTGCGCCTTCCACCCCGGCATCGTCCATGCCTGCCTGAACCAAGGCGAGGTGAACCACGCGCGGGACCATGCCGAGAAGATGGCGCGCGACTATGGCTATGACCAGATAACCCCCCTCGACCATGCCGGGCTGCAGGCGATCCTGCCCTCTCCCGCCTACAAGGGCGGCGACATCGACCGGGGTGCAGGCCATGTGCATCCGTTGAACTATGCCGTTGGCCTCGCACGGGCCGCAGCGCAGACGGGCGCGCGCATTCACGAAAACTCGCTCGTTCATCACATCCAGCATGGGGCAAGGCCGGTGGTGCAGACCGGTCATGGCCGGGTGGAATGCGGTCACGTGATCCTTGCCGGCAATGGCTATCTGGGCGGGCTCGACAATCATGTCGCCGCACGGGTGATGCCGATCAACAATTTCATCGTGGCGACCGAGCCTTTGGGCGACCGCGTGGCCGAGGTGCTGCGCGAAAACGTCGCTGTGGCCGATACGAAATTCGTCGTGAACTACTGGCGGCTGTCGGACGACAACCGTTTGCTGTTCGGCGGCGGCGAAAGTTACGGCTACCGCTTCCCCGACATCATCAAGACCGTGCGCAAACCGATGCTCGAGGTCTATCCGGGCCTGAGGGAAGTGCGCATCGACTATGCCTGGGGCGGCACGCTCGCCATCACCATGAACCGGATGCCCTGCTTCGCGCGGGTCGCGCCGAACATCCTGTCGGCGTCGGGTTATTCGGGGCATGGTGTCGCCATGGCCACCCTCGCCGGTCGGCTGCTCGCCGAGGCAACCGCCGGGCAAGCGGGCCGGTTCGACGTGATGGCGCGTGTGCCCACCCCGCGCTTCCCCGGCGGCCCGGCCATGCGCTGGCCGCTGCTAGCGCTTGCGATGACCTGGTATTCCATGCGCGACAGGTTGGGGTTTTAAACCCTGCCGTCACAAATTCATTGGAAGTCGCCTTTAACATCAGCTACAGGAAAGCTGAATGAGACTTTCAGAAAAGGTGACGCATGGCCCCCAATACGCTGCAACGCGGCCAGGCCCCGAACGTCTATGACGCCGAACCGATCCCGGAATCGGCCCGGGCCGAGATCGAACGTCTTCTGACCTCGGGTGATCTGTTCCGCTACACCGCGCCCGAGGGTGCGCCGGTCGCCCTTCTGGAACAGGAATTCGCCGACCTGCTGGGCAGCCGCTACGCGCTCGCCGTGTCGTCCTGCTCGGCCGCACTCTTTCTGGCGCTGAAGGCGCTCGACCTGCCGCGCGGCGCGCGGGTGCTGATCCCGGCCTTCACCTTCGCTGCCGTTCCCTCGGCGGTCCTCCACGCCGACTGTGTGCCGGTCCTGTGCGAGGTCGGCCAGAACTTCCGCATCGACATGGACGATTTCGCCGCCCGGCTTGAAGATGACATCGGCGCCGTCCTGATCAGCCACATGCGCGGCCATACGTCCGACATGGACCGGATCATGGCGCTGTGCGATGCGAAGGGCATCCCGGTCATCGAAGATGCCGCCCATTCGCTCGGCACGCTCTGGAATGGTCGGGAAATCGGCACCCTGGGCAAGGTCGGCTGTTTCTCCTTCCAGTCCTACAAGCTGGTGAACGCGGGCGAGGGCGGGATTCTGGTCACGGATGACCCCGAGATTGCCGCCCGCGCGGTGATCATGTCGGGCGCCTATGAGCATAACTGGAAGAAACATCCCGGCCTGCAGAACAGCTACATGCACTGGCAGAACCGCCTGCCGCTATACAACATGCGGATGCAGAACCTGTCGGCGGCCGTGATCCGCCCGCAACTTCCGCTGGTGAAGGGCCGGGTTCAGGCCGGGCGTTCGAACCATGATTACGTGGCGGCGAAACTGAACCTGTCCGCCTGGCTGGAAGTGCCACCGGCCCTGCCGCAGGAGCAGCGCGCGCCCGACAGCCTTCAGTTCAGCCTGATGGGCCAGTGGTCCGATGCCGAGGCCCGCGCCTTTCAGGATGCGGCCAAGGCAAGCGGCATTTCGGTCCAGATCTTCGGCCTGTCGGACGACAATGCCCGCGCCTTCTGGAACTGGAAATTCATCGGTGATGTGCCCGACATGCCCAGGACCCGGGCGATGCTGATGCGGGCCTGCGACCTGCGCCTGCCCGCCCGGCTGAAAAAGCCCGATCTGGATTTCATCGCCGACGCGCTTCTGGGCGCGGTCGCGGCGGTCAAATCCAGACGGACCAACGCCGCCTGAGCGGTCAGGGTCCGATGATCTTCAGACCGTCCGCCAGCCATGGGTGGTCGGCCACAACGGGCGCCACGATCATCTCCCGCAGCAGCACGCGCAGGCGGGCAGCAATATCCGCGGGCATCTGCCCCAGCACATCCCGGCGCGCGCTGAGTGCGATGCGGCGCGACAGGGCGGGCATTGGCAGCGGCTGCAACGTCACCTTGTCGCGGAACCGCGCCGCGTGCAGGACGGCAAGCGGGGTCAGGATCGTCCAGCCCGACCCGGCCGCCACCATCGCCATGATCGAATTGTAGCTGTCGAGTTCGAACCTATGCACCGGGCGCTGGCTGTGGTGGGCCAGCGCATCGGCAATCTGGCGGCCCATATGGTGCCGCGCTGTGTAGAGGATCAGCGGCAGATCGGGGCTGAACGGCTGCACATCCCGCCCCTTCGGCAGCACAGCGACAAAAGGCTCCTCAAGGATCGTGTGAACCTCAAGCGTCTCGGTCGCAAGGCCCAGATCGGCAGCTACGATCAGGTCAAGCGTGCGCGCATCAAGGCCCTCGTGCAGGCGGTGGCTTGGCCCGGTTTCCAGCAGGAACTGACAGCCGGGCCACTGCCGTCCGAGGTCGGACAGAAGCCGTGGCGTGACTTCGGCCTCGAAATCCTCGATGAAGCCCAGCCGGAAGCTGGCCAGCCCGGAGAGGCCCGACAGGCCGATGGCCGCGCGCGCGGCGGCCAGTTCATTGACGATGGCCTGTGCATGGCGGCGAAAGGTTTCGCCTGCGGGGGTCAGCCGCAGCGGCCTTTGCGCCCGGTCCAGGAGAACCGCACCAAGCGCCGCTTCCAGCGCGGCGATCTGTTGGCTTACCGCGGCATTTGAAGCGGAAAGGCGCCTCGCCGCCCCCTGCACCGTCCCCTCGCCAGCGACGGCGAGAAAGGATTCGATCGCCCATAGCGTGATGCGGCCCGGCGCGTCTGGCATGGACGTTCCCCCGGGGGGCCCCGATCAGAGTTTGGCGAGCTTCGCCTGAAGCTCCGCCAACTGCTTCTTGATCGCGGCAATATCATCCTCGTCGCGCGCCCTGGCCTTTGGGGCCGGGGCGGCCTTGTCCGCTTCGTCATCGGCCGGACCGGTCGTGCCGGGAAAGCCAACCATGATCGACTTCAAAAACGCCTGCTGCTGGCGCTGGAGCGTGTCGAAACCGGGCATGGAGGCCATCGGATTCGGCAGATGCGACCATTGCTCCATCAGCTTGGACTGACCGTCGCGCAACATCTCGAAACTCGCCGCCAGAAACTGCGGCACCACGCTTTGCGCGCTGGTGGTGTAGCTGCGCACCAGATCGGTGAGCACATCGACCGGCAGCACGCTTTCGCCGCGGCTTTCATGCTCGGCGATGATCTGCAGCAGATATTGGCGCGTCAGGTCGTCCCCGGTCTTCAGGTCGACGATCTGCACCTCGCGCCCTTCGCGGATGAAGGCGGCGATGTCTTCCAGCGTCACATAGTCGCTGGTTTCGGTGTTGTAGAGCCGCCGGCTGGCGTAACGCTTGATCAGCAAGGCCTTCTTGTCGTCAGCCATCGCTTCCTCCCCGGGATCGTCTTTTGGCACTGCGGCGAGATTAAGCTGCGGGCGCGAAAACACAACAAAAGAAAAAGGCGAAACCCGGTTTTCGGGTTTCGCCCTTCTCTCTCATCCGACAGGGAGGAGGTCGGAGAGCGGGTTACTTGGCCGCAGCCGCTGCCTTCTTGGCAACGTTGGTCACTTCGGAGGTCGCTTTCTGCACGGCGGCGGCAGCATCTTCCGACGCGGTCTTGCCGGCGGCAAGCATCAGCTCGACGGTGTCCATCTGGACTTTCTTCGCCACTTCGGCGAAGGCCGCCAGGTTTTCCGCAGCCATTTCAGCAGCCGCCGAGGCGAAGTCGCTGAACGCCTTGGTGTAGTCGGCCGGTTCTTCCTTGACCTTGGCGAGCGAGCCGACCTTGGTCAGCGTGTCCTTCGCCCACTTGGACGAGATCTCGTTCGACTTTTCGGCGGCTTCCAGCGCCACTTTGGTCAGCTTTTCGCTGTAGGCGGCGGTGGTCTTGAACGCGCCCTGGGCAGCGGTCGCGTCGAACGGGAAAGCCTGCATCATGTCTTGCATAACTTTGGTGAAGTCCTGGGTCTTGGCCATTTCAATTTCTCCTGAGGTAGCGGCAGAGCGCGTTTCGCATCTGCAGCCCATATACATGCTGCACCGCAGCAATTCAAGTCTTTTTGCCGCGATGCAGCAAAATACTGCCCGAGGAACCTATCAGCCGTTTGGCACTTCCGTGACATAGGCGCCGGGTGCCGGCGCCAGAACCTTGCGTCCCGCCTCGCCGGGTTGGCGCGCCGTGACCTTCTTGCCGGACCGCTCGGCCAGCCATTTGCCCCAGCGCGGCCACCAGCTGCCCTTGTGGAAGCCGGCACCGTCCTTCCAGGCGCCGGAACTTTCCATCGGGCCGTGGTTTGTATAATGGCCGTACTTGTCCTTGCTGGGCGGGCTGATGATCCCGGCGATATGGCCCGACTCGGCCAGGATGAAGGTCTTGTCCTTCGACCCCATCTTGCGCACCCCGGCGAAAGAGGCCCGCCACGGCGCGATATGATCGGTTTCGCAGGCGATGGCGCAAAGCGGCACCTTCACATCCTTCAGCGAAACCCTTTCTCCGCAGATCTCGAAGGTTCCCTTCGCCAATCCGTCCTGCTGGCACAGGCCGCGCAGATACTCGATCGCCATGCGCGCGGGCAGGTTCGTCCCATCACCGTTCCAGTAGAGCAGATCAAAGGCCGGCGGCGCCTCGCCGAGCATGTAGCTGCGGATTGCCGGGCCATAGATCAGGTCATTCGCGCGCAGGTAGGAAAAGGTCCGCGACATATAGTATTTGTCCAGAATGCCGTCCTGGCGGCACTGCGCCTCGATCCCGTCGACGAAATCATTGTCAAGGAATACCCCAACCTCGCCCGGTTCGGAAAAATCGGTCAGCGTGGTGAAGAAGGTGGCGGAATTGACCGACTTGTCGCCGCGCTGGCGCATCAGGGCAAGCGTCAGCGACAGGGTGGTGCCCGCGATGCAGTAACCGACGGCATTCACCTTGTCCTGTCCGGTGATCGCCTTGACCTCGCGGAACGCGGTCAGGAACCCGTCCTCCACATAGTCATCCATACCCACGTCGGCATAGGTGGCGTCCGGGTTCTTCCAGCTGACCACGAAAAGCGTGAAGCCCTGGTCGACGATCCACTTGATCAGCGAATTGGCGGGCTTCAGGTCCATGATGTAGAACTTGTTGATCCACGGCGGGAAGATCACCACTGGCAGTTCATGCACCTTTTCGGTGGTGGGCTTGTATTGGATCAGCTCGAACATCTTGTTGCGATAGACGACCGACCCTTCGCTGACCGCGATATTGCCGCCCACCCGGAACGCTTCGCGGTCGGCCAGCGTGACCAGAAGATCGCCGCGATTGGCCTCGATGTCGCGAACCAGGTTCTCCAGCCCCTGCACCAGGCTTTGGCCGTCCGTCTCGACCGCCTTTTCCAGCGCGTCGGGGTTGGTGGGCAGGAAATTCGTCGGCGCCATCATGTCGATCAGCTGGCGCGAGAAATACTCGACACGCCGCCGGTCCTGCGGGGCAAGACCTTCCAGTCCCTTCACCGCCTGATCCATCGCCTCGACATTGCGCAGATACTGCTGCTTGACGAAGTTGAAATAGGGATGGGTCTGCCAGAGCGGGTTGGCGAAGCGCCGGTCCTTGGGTGTGGGATCGCCGGGCGCTTCGAACTTGCCCTGCGCCAGCGCCTGCTGGGCGTCGATGTAATGCTGAAGCGCCTTGCCCCAGTAGGTCGCCTGCTGCTCGATCAGCTTCGCGGGGTTCTGCAGCGCCTCCGTCCAGAAGGCACCCATCGTCCTGGCCATCAGTTCCGGCCCCGGCCCTTCCAGCGCCGGATTGGCCGGGCGCTTTTGTGCAATCGCAGCAACCAGACGTTGCGACAAATCCTCCAATCGGGCCAGATTGGCATTCAGCTTTTCCATATCTGCAGGAGAGTCAGTAACTTTTGTTGTCATATTAACAATTCCCCCCTACTCTCCTGCACTGCAGCATAAACGCGCTGCCCGCTCCGGGAAAGCGGCGATTCTGACGAGTATGGGGCAAGGATACAGTATGAAGGGCATGTTGACCTACGATTGGATGGAGAGTGTCCGCAACACCAACGAATGGCTGGGCGCGTCGGCGCGGGCCATGTCGTCCTACCCGGTCTGGGGTCTGGTGCCCCATCCGATGTTCAAGGTCATGTCTGCCTGGGGCCGGGTCACCGAACGCAGTTTCGCCCGCATGGTGATCAAGCCCGACTGGGGCATCCGCACCATCGTCGGCGACGACGGCCGCGACCTGACGGTTCACGTCGACACGATCCTGACCCGCCCCTTCGGCGACCTGATCCACTTCCGCGTCGCCGGTCGCAAGCCCATGGCGCGCCGCGTCCTCCTCGTGGCCCCCATGTCGGGCCATTACGCGACGCTCCTGCGCTCCACCGTGGCCAGCCTTCTGCCCGATTGCGATGTCTACGTGACCGACTGGAAGAATGCCCGCGACATTCCGGTGAGCGAGGGCAAGTTCGACGTGGAAGACTACACGCTCTATCTCGTCGACTTCATGCGTCTGCTCGGCCCTGACATCAACGTGGTGGCGGTCTGCCAGCCCGCGCCCCTGACGCTCGCTGCCACCGCCTATCTGGCGGCGGAGGACCCCAGCGCCCAGCCCCGGACCCTGACCCTGATCGGCGGCCCGGTCGACCCCGACGCCGCGCCGACCGAGGTGACCGACTTCGGCAGCCGCCTGACGATGGGTCAGCTCGAGCATCTGGCGATCCAGCGGGTCGGATTCAAATATGCGGGCGTTGGCCGCCAAGTCTATCCCGGTCTGCTGCAACTGGCCTCCTTCATCTCGATGAACGCCGAAACCCATGCCAAGGCGTTCCAGGACCAGATCACCCGCGCCGCGCGCGGCGAAGCGTCCGAGCGTGACAAGCACAACCGTTTCTATGACGAATATCTCGCGGTCATGGACATGACGGCGGAATTCTACCTGTCCACCGTCGAGCGGATCTTCAAGAAACGCGAGATTGCCACCAACACCTTCACCGTCGCCGGCAAGCTTGTCGACATCGGCAAGATCACCCAGGTCGCCGTGAATGTCGTGGAGGGGGAGAAGGACGATATTTCCGCCCCCGGCCAGTGCCTCGCCGCGCTTGACCTGCTGACCGGCCTGCCGGACGCCAGGAAGGCCAGCCATCTGGAGCCGGAAGCCGGCCACTACGGCATCTTCGCCGGCAAGAGCTGGCGCGACAACATCCGCCCGCTGGTGCTCGACTTCATCGACCGCAATGCCGGCGGCGGCGCCGCAAAGGCCGGTCGCCGGGCAATCCGGGCCGTCTGACCGGCGTCAATCCGGTCTCAGGACTTTCCCCACCGTCGCCTCGATCAGCCGCAGGCAATCGGGCGTCGAAAAGCGGTGATCGGCGCCCTTGACCAGGGTCAGGCGGATGTCCGGCCCGCTGACATGCTCCATCAGCCTCAGCGCGACCGCCACCGGCACGTCCCTGTCGGCCGTGCCTTGCAGAAAGCGCACCGGAAAGGGCAGATCCAGCGGCGTGCGCAGCACCAGATGGGTCCGCCCGTCCTCGATCAGCCGTCGGGTGATGACGTAGGGTTCGTCGGAATAGTCCGACGGCAGTTCGATCCGGCCTTGCGCCGCCAGCTCGCGCCGCTGCGCCTCGGAAAAGGCGGCCCACATGCTGTCCTCGGTGAAATCCGGCGCGGCGGCGATGGTCACAAGGCCGGCAAGCCTTTCGGGAAACGCCCGCGCGATCAGGAGCGAAATCCAGCCGCCCATGCTGGACCCGACCAGCACCTGCGGCCCGTCGGTCAGGGTCAGGATCGCGGCGCGTGCATCCTCGAACCAGTCTCCGATCGCACCCTCAAGGAAATTTCCTGAGGATGACCCGTGCCCCGAATAGTCGAACCGCAGGAAGGCGCGACCCTGCGCCCTGGCCCAGGCTTCCAGCGCCAGTGCCTTGGTGCCTTCCCTGTCGGATTTGAAGCCGCCCAGAAAGACGATGCCGGGGCCGAGGCCCTCGGTCCGGTCATAGGCAATGCGACGCCTCTCGGGGGTGGCGAGATACTGGCTCATGGCGGCTCCTCTTGCGTCCTCCATCGCCAAAGATGACCGGGACCGCAACTGATTTCGCCCGGTCCGCCTTACCTGATGCGGATCAGATGATTGTCCCACTGCGTCTCGTGCCGCGCGGCAAGCCCAAGCCCCGCATCGGTGCAGGACCACACCGCCCCCTGCCCGTCGGTCACGATGAAGTCCGCGTCCCTGGCCGCCGCCAATCCGCACAGATCGGCGCGGCGATGGGTGACAACCGGCTCCCCTGCCGCATCGAAGACCATCACCGCCCCGCCCTTGGGCGAGGTGATCGCCACGCGCGTCTCATCGCCGCTGAAAGCGACCGACCCAACATAGCCCCGCATCAGCGCCGCTTCCTCGGGTCGCGCGGCGCAGAGGCGTGACGCGGCACCGGGTCGCCACAGGCCAAGAAGCGGCACGACCTCTGCCGGGTCGCCCTCCCACTGCATCGCAAAAGCCAGGGTTCCGTCCGCCGCCAGCGCCAGATGCCGGATCGAGTTCGACCAAAGTTCGGGCGAAAGCTCCATCAGATCGACCAACAGGCCATCAGCGCCAAGAACCGCAAGGTTCGGTCGCATCTGCCCGATGTTCAGTTTCGTGCGGTCCTTCGGGTCGGTCCTGATCCCGCCATTCGCGACCGCCAGCCGCCCGTCAGCCAAGAGCTTCATGTCATGCGGCCCGATCCCGCCCGACGCCCATTCGCCGATCCGGCGATAACCCTGCGTGTCCCACAAGCCCACGCGCCCCTCGGAAGTTTCAGCGACCACTTCGGACGTCATCAGGACCGCCCCATCGGCGGAAAAGGTGCCGTGGCCGTTGAACTGGTTGCCCTCAGGCGGCGAAAGCCGCTGGACGACGCCACCATTGCTGCAGTCGATGACCAGCGCGAAAGTGCCCGGACGGCGGGCGAAGCCCACGGCCTCGGCCCTTGTCGGATGGGCGCAAGCCGCATGGCCGCGCGCGGGCAGTGGCAATTGAAAAAGGCTTTCGCCCGCCTCATCCAGCCCCTGAAGGACATACGTGTCCTCCCCTTCCCTGCCGGCGGCGATCAGCGCGGGACTGCCGACGGCAGCCCAGCCCAGACGCGGCAGACTTCCCGCAGCCACCGCCCCCGCACCAGCCAGAAAGGCCCGTCTCGTGGCCATTTCTCAGTCCCCGTCCTGCGAATTGAAGCCCAGATCGACGCCCAGCGCCGGGGCGATCTCGGCAATCGCGGCCTCGCGCACGGACTGAACCGCCTGCTGCAATATCTCGATCTTCAACCGTTCTTGCGGATCGCCGACGCCCCGCAATGCCGGGTCATCCAGTGCGTCGACCCGCGCGATTGCCCGGTCGAAGGCCGCCTGCGTCAGTGGGCTTTGCGGTTCCAGCCGCACCGCGAGATCGCGCAGTGCCGCCAGCGACAGGGCGATATTGCGCTGGCTGCGCCCCGAGGGTCGGGCCTCGGCCCGCTCCGGGCGGGGCCGGTCGAAGGTGCCAAGCGGGCGGCCCAGCCTTTGGTCGGCCACGAACTCCAGCCCCGTTGCAAGCTGGGTGAAAAGCGCCTGGCGCGCTTCGGCCTGGCTCAGAAAGGTGTCATTGCCCGCCGTGCCCGCCGTCAGCAGCCTGTCGGCATATCCGCCGGTCCAGCCCGCGTCGATCTCGGCCGCCATCCGGGCCAGGTCCGCCACCGTCGCGCGGATCAGCGGGCAGGTGTCGGTCACGGGCGGGGCCTCGGGATACAGCAGCCGCTCCAGCGCGAACAGCCCGCGCGCGGCCACCGACTGTTCGGCAAAACGCTCAGGCGTCAGGGCGGCGGGATCGTCGGCCAGCAGGCGTTTCTGCGCCTTCTGCCCCATGCCTTTGGGATCGGGCCAGAAGGCGATGGCGAGCGCCCGCCCCTCCTCCTCTGCCGGTCCCAGACGCAGATGGCCGACCGCCATCCAGGCATCGAACGCCGCGTTGAACGCCGGGCGCAGGAGCGCCGGATCGCAGGAAGCTTCGGCCGCCAGCACCGCCGTCCGGTCACGGAAAGCGGCATAGCCGGGCAGGATATGCTCACTTACGGCTTCGGCCACGTCGGCCCGCGCCTGCGGGGCGAGGCACAGCCCGACACCGAGGGCGAGGCAGCGCAGGAAACCGGAATGGCTTGGAAGGGTCATGGCTCACAGGCTTTCAAGGTAAAGGATCAAGGCTTCGCGGTCCTCCTTCGGCAGGGCCACCACCCGGTCGCGGCTTGGCCGCGCCTCGCCGCCATGCCAGAGCACCGCCTCCAGCAGGGACCGCGCCCGGCCATCATGCAGGTAGAGGGCCTGCCCGCCGACCCTGGCCGCAAGGCCGATCCCCCAGAGCGGGGCCGTGCGCCATTCACGGCCGGAGGCGCGGCCTTCGGCGAAACCGTCCGCCAGCCCCGCCCCCATATCATGAAGAAGAAGATCGCTGTAGGGCCAGATGAGCTGGAAGCTCTGCTCGCTCCGGTCCGACAGGCGGGCCGTCACATAGTTCGGTCGGTGACAGGCCGCGCATCCTGCCTGATTGAACACCGCCTTGCCGTCCAGAACCTCCGGGCTGCCCGCGTCCCGCCGCGCGAGCACCGCCAGGTTTCGCGCATGGAAGGTGAGAAGGTCGAGGCTCTGGCCATCCAGTTCACGCCCGTCACGCCGCCCCGCCTCCTCGCCATCCGGGGCGGCGCGGCAGTCGGACTGGGCCTGCGTGCAGTCGCCCCAGGCGTCGGGCAGAAGCGGCGAGGACAGGCCCATATCGGCCGACAGCGCACGCGCGACCTGTTCGCGCACGGTTGCAACCCCGGCCTTCAGCCCGAAGCGCCCCAGCATCGGCACGCCGTATTCGAGAGAGGGAACCACGTTCGCCCGTCCTGAAATGCCGTCGCCATCGCGGTCATCGGGGTCTGCGCCCGCCAGAATGTCGGCAGACGGGATCGCTTCCAGCAGGCCAAGACCGATCATCGGCGGCGCCAGGCGTGCCGACAGCCGCAGATCGCGCGCCGGCGGGCCCTGCGCCGGATCGCCCACGCCGTAGGACGGCGCGCGCAGGCTGACCGTCGTGCCATCGGCCAGCACGACCTGCGTCTCGGTGTAGCCCAGGGCAATACGACCTTCGGCCCTCTGCCCCGGCGCAGCAAGGTCTTGCAACTGGCGCCCATAGGCCGGATCGGGCAGACCCGCCAGATACCCCTCGATCATCGCTGCCGCATCTTCGCTGGCTGCCGGGCCGGGCAGCGACAGGCGCAGCACCAGCCCCGGCAGCCTTTCACCCTTCGCCCCCGGCAGCCGGCCGCGCCCGGCGCGCAGGTGGCAATCCCGACAGGCGCGGGCATTGTAGAGCGGCCCCAGCCCGTCCGACGCCCGGGTGGAGGCCGGCGCCGCCACCCACAGCTTGTCGAAAAGCGCCTTGCCCAACTCGAAATCCAGCCTGCGGTCGGCCGGCATGTTCGCGGACGGATGGGTGAAGGCATTTTCGTCCGCGACGCCAAGCCATGACGCCGCGCCGCCGGACAGGGTCTCGAACGGCTGGACCTTTGCAAAATCCCCTGGGATTTCAAGCGCCGCCGCTGCGCGTGCCGCTTCTTCGGCGCTCAGCGGCACGGCGGTCAGGTGCGGATCGGGGGCGGCGGGGGACTGTGCCTCGCCCGCCCCCACCCAGGACGACAGGGCAAGAAGCATGGGCCAAATCCACCCTCCCGCCCACACCTGCCTGCCCATCGCCGGTCCCCGCCTTCTTCTCAGCGTTTACTGGAACACCGCACCGGGATTATCCAGACTGTCGGACCCTTCGATCGCGATTTTCGACAGGCCCAGCGTCGTTACCGCCCGCTCGATCGCCCTCGTCTGCGTCACCAGCGCATCGACACCGGCGGTGATCAGCTTCTCGCCCTCGGCATTGCCGGGGGCCAACATCTGATCATAGGCCATCCCGCCTTCGGCCGCCGCCTTGATCGCACCAAGGGCCACGACGGTCGCGTCAAGTTTCGCCCGAAGATCCGTATCCACCGCCGCATCGCCGGCCGCGACCAGATCGGCCAGCGCCGGGCCGGCGACGGTGCTGCCGTCCAGCCGCTGATACCGCCCGAGATAGACGTTCTGGATCCCGATGCCGTCATAATAATGGCTGTTGTGGGTATTGTCAGAGAAACAGTCCTGCTCCTCCTCTGGATCGTTCAGCAAAAGGCCGAGCTTCATCCGCTCGCCGGCCAGCTCGCCGTAGGACAGGCTGCCCATGCCGGTCAGCATGGCCAGGAGCCCGGCATTCGGGTCGGCCTCGACCGCAGCGCGGGCGGCGCCCCCGGCCTCCCAGGCCGTCGCCATCTCCTGCAGATCGCTGACCAGGAGATCGGTCGCCGCCTGAAGATAGGCCGCGCGCCGGTCGCAGTTGCCGCCGGTGCAGTCCGCGCCGGTGACGAAATCGGTGAAGGGGCGGTTGCCCGCGCCCGCTTCGGTCCCGTTCAGATCCTGCCCCCACAGCAGGAATTCGATCGCGTGATAGCCCGATGCCACATTCGCATCCAGCCCATCGGCGCCCTGCAGTCTGGTCGCGATCAGCTCGGGCGAGATCGTGGTGGCATCGACCATCTCACCGCCGATTTCGACAGTCGGGTTGGCGATGATGTTCAGTGTCGCCAGCGGGTTTTCCCCCGATTCCGCATAGGACGCATCGACATAGTCGATCAGCCCTTCGTCCAGCGGCCAGGAATTCACCCGGCCCTCCCAATCATCGACGATCGGATTGCCGAAGCGGAACACTTCCGATTGCAGATAGGGGGCGCGTGCCGCGATCCAGGCCTCGCGCGCCTCGGCCAGCGCGGCTTGCGATGGCGTGGCGATCAGACGATCGACCGCCGCCTGAAGCGCCCTTGCCGAGATCAGCGCATCGCCAAAGGTGGCCGCGCCGATATCGGCATAGGTCGTCACGACCTGCGCGGGACCGACCGGATCGGCGGCCCATGTGGTCTGGCTCGAAAAGGCGGTCGCGCCGGTGATCAGCGCAGCGGAAAGATACATCAGGGAAAGGCGGGTCATCGGCGGTCCTGTTCGTTGGTCATTTCGTCAAGATGAGTTTGCCGGCCCGCGTGATGCGCAGGGCATAGGTCTGGCCGTCAAGGATGATGCGGGCCTGCACGCCGCCTTCGGTCAGTGCGCGCGCATCATGGCAGGGGGTCGGGTCGGTTTGCGCAGACATAATTTCGGTCCTCGTTCTTGCTGGCATATAATAGCTGACTTAAAAAGTCGGATTTGTAAAGAACGGGTTTCCACCTTGCAAATGCTGGGTAAAGCGGGATGGCCAGGCTGGCAGGTCGTCGCACCTCATCGACCGGACGCATCCGATCAGGCAGACTGGGACCGGATGATTCTGTCGACCGGGAATGCCATGGCGGATGTGCCCCGACCTTGCCGACCTGCCGCAGACGGGCCGAAAGGATGAGGATTCTCGCTTTCCGCCCGCTGGCCGACCGGGCGATCACGGTCGATCTGGCCGACCGCGCCGGGCCGGAGGCCGCAGGCCGCATCGCCAGCGCCCTGGCCCGGATCGAGGCTGCCATCGCGCAAGGCGACCTGCCGGGGGTGGAGGAAACCGCCGCCTCCTTCAGCTCGCTGACCCTGCATTACGATTGCCTGCGCACCTCCCAGGCCGATCTCGTGGCGCGGCTCGGCAGGCTTCTGGCCGATCTGCCCGAGGGAACGGCGGGACAGAGCGGTCGCCTCTGGCGTCTGCCCTGCTGTTACGCGCCGGAACTGGGCATCGACCTCGCCTCCCTGTCCGAAACCCTGGCGCTGCCCGTGGCAGAGATCATCGCCCGCCATGCGGCCACCGATTTTCAGACCTATGCGCTCGGTTTCCTTCCCGGCCTGCCCTTTCTGGGCGACCTGCCCGAAGCCTTGGCCCTTCCCCGTCGCGGCAGTCCGCGCACGCTGGTGCCTGCCGGATCGGTCGCCATCGCCAACCGGATGTGCGTGATCTACCCGTGGGACAGCCCCGGCGGCTGGCATATCGTCGGGCGCTGCCCGGTGCCACTGTTCGACCCGGTCCGCACCGCGCATCCCGCGCTTCTGGCGGTCGGCGACAGGGTGCGGTTCAGACCGGTGACCGTCCAGGAAGCCGACCGGATCGCCCAGGGATTTGCCGAAGGGACCGGCGATGTTTCAACCTTCCTGCAGGGGCCGGTCTGATGGCCTGGCTCAGGATCATTGCCCCCGGCGCGCGCACGCTGTTGCAAGATCGCGGCTTTCACGGCGGCCGCGCGCAGGGCGTCCCACCCGGCGGGGTGATGGACCGCACGGCACTCACTCTCCTGAACGCCCTCCTCGGCAATCCGCCAGGAACCGAGGCGCTGGAGGTCACCCTGACCGCCCCCACCCTTCTGGCCGAAGGCGGGCCGGTGGGTTTCGCCCTCTCCGGCACGCTCTCCGGACGGGTCCGCGCGCCGGACGGCACCACCCGCCCCTTGCCGCCCTGGACCGCGACCACCCTGCCCGAAGGCCACCGGGTCGAGATCGCTGCCCCCGCGCCCGGTCCCTACGGGCTGGTCGGCCTATCGGGCGGCATCGAGGTGCCGCGCCTTCTGGACAGCCGCTCCACCTGCCTGCGTGCCGGATTTGGCGGCTTGCAGGGCAGGGCACTGATCGCCGGCGACCGGCTGGCGGTGGCCACGGCGCGCGAAGGCCAACCCGACCGGCGGATCACCCCGCCGGCCGACCCTGACGGCCCCATCCGCGCCGTCCCCGGCCCCCAGACCGAATGGTTCGCCGCCGCGGGCCTGCGCGCCCTTTGCGCCGCACCCTGGCGCGTGACCGCGGACTGCGACCGGATGGGAATGCGTCTTGACGGCGCGGCGCTGCCCTTCGCGTCGGGCTACAGGACCGACATCCTGTCGGACGGGATCGTTCCCGGCGCCATTCAGGTGCCCGGAAACGGCCAGCCGATCATCCTTCTGGCCGATGCGCAAACCACCGGGGGCTATGCCAAGATCGCCACGGTGATCGGCGCCGACCTGCCGCGCCTGTCGCGCCTTGCCCCCGGCGATCCGGTCCGCTTTGCCATCGTGACGGTGGCCGAGGCCGAGGCCCTCGCCCGCGCGGCGCAACTGGCGCTCGACGCCGCCATCGCCCGGATTGAGATGGTGGGCGGGCTGCACAGCCTCACTGCGGCCAATCTGATCGGCGGGGTCGTCGACATGCGCCGCCCGGACCACTTCGACGGGCACCTCTTTGCGGCGAACGGAAAGGCAGACGATACATGAAGATCAACATCAACGCCGACATGGGCGAAAGCTGGGGCGCCTTCGTGATGGGCGACGATGCGGGGCTTCTGGACACCGTCGCCAGCGCCAATGTCGCCTGCGGCCTGCATGGCGGCGACCCCAGGGTGATCGCCGATACGATCCGGCTGGCAAAGGCCAGGGGCGTCAGCATCGGTGCCCATCCTGGCTACGCCGACCTCCACGGTTTCGGGCGCCGCGCCATGACCTTGCCGGACAGTGAAACCGAGGCGCTGATCCTCTATCAGCTGGGCGCGGTAGCGGGCATGGCCCGCGCCCTTGGCCATCCGATGACCCATGTGAAGCCGCATGGTGCGCTCAACAATCAGGCCTGTGCCGACCGGCACCTTGCCGATGTCGTGGTCCGCGCCATCCACCGCTTCGATCCCGGCCTGATCTTGCTGGCCCCGGTCCTGTCCGAGCTTGCGGCAGCGGGCACCGCCGCCGGCCTGCCGGTCGCGCTCGAGATTTTCGCCGACCGGACCTATGAGAGCGACGGCCAGCTCACCCCGCGCTCCATCGCCGGGTCGGTGCTGCATGGGGCCGCGGAGGCGCGCGATCATGTCCTGGCCATGGTGGCGGCGGGCGGGATCGTCACCCGGAAGGGTGAGGTGCTGCCGACGTCCTTCCATTCGGTCTGCGTCCATGGCGACGGGGCGGCGGCCGTGGCCGCCGCGCGCCTGATCCGTTCGACGCTGGAGCAAGCGGGGCATCGGATCCTGCCCCTGCCCGAACTGCTGTGAAATATGGTGGCCGCTGTGGGACTTGAACCCACACGCCCGAAGGCCTCGGATTTTAAGTCCGGTCTGTCTACCGGTTCCAGCAAGCGGCCACGCGCCCCCTCTTAACCCGGTCGCGCGGGGTGCCACAACCGCATAGCGCGTCACTGGACGGGCAGAGGTTGCTCGCCTAACATCGCAACCATGACCCACATCCGTTTTCCTCAGGGGCTTGCCATGCGTTTCACCGGACTTTTCTCTGCCACACTTCTGGCGCTCTCCACCCTCCCCGCCGGGGCAAGGGAACTGTCCGGCACCGTGGCCCTGCCGCAGGACGTCGCGCTGCCGCCGGGGGGTGAACTGATCGTGCAGGCGCGCGACCGTCTCGGCGCCATCGCGGGCGAGGCGCGCGGCACGGCCGACCAGCCCTTCACGCTGACCGTGCCTGATGACGGGGCGCTCACGGTCACGGCTGCCCTGGTCAGCGGCCTGACCGTCGCGCTTCTGTCGGAACCGCAGGCCTTCGCCAACGACGGCACCGCCACCGAACTCGGGACGTTCGCGCTCGCCCCGGTTCCGGATTTCGGCCTGCCCGTCACCCTTGTCTGCGGGGCGCAGCGTTTTGCCCTTGCGGCCGATGAAGCCGGCGCGCGCCTGCGGTCCGGCCCCCTGTGGCGGACCTTCACCCCGACCGTATCGGCGTCGGGCGCGAAATATGGCGCGACCGACGGGTCGGATGGCTGGGTCTGGACCAAGGGCACGGATGTGTCGGTTCGGCTCAATGGCGTCGATCTGGCCGGGTGCCGGCTGGTTCTGCCCGACGGTTCTCCCTTCGTGGCGCGCGGCAACGAACCCGGCTGGTCCCTGCGGCTGGACCGCGGCGGCGCAAATCTCAAGCGGATGGAGGGTGCGGAAATCACCGCCATGCCCGGCGCCATCAGCGGCACACAGACCGGACGCAGCGTGACGTTCGGCGAGACGACGGCGCTGATCGAAGACCGTATCTGCCGCGACAATGCCACCGGGATGCCCTTTCCCTTTGCCGTCAGCGTGACGGCCGGGGCCGAGACGCTGCAAGGCTGCGGCGGCGACCCGCGTGACCTCCTCGTCGGCCCGATGCTGACCGCCAGCGCGATCGAGGGAGTCAGCCAGATGACCAACCCCATCCCCAACCTGACCTTCGCGCCCGACGGCCGGGTCTTCGGCACGACCGGCTGCAACCGCTTCGTCGGCAGTTATGCCCTGTCGGGCGAAGGGCTGCGCTTCGGTCCGCTCGCCGGTACGCGCATGGCCTGCCCGGCGGCGCAATCGGCGACGGAAGCCGCGATGACCGTGGTTCTGGACAGCATCACCCGCTTCGATGTCACCGACGACGGGCAGGTGCAGTTCTTCGCCGGCGAGACGCCGGTTCTGATCACCCGCGCCGGAAGGTAGGGGAAAGCCCGGCTAGAGCCCGGTTTCCTTCACCGTCTCCATCGCCACGAAGGTCGACGTGGCCGCGACATGCGGCAGCGTCGAGATCCGTTCGCCCAGCACCCGGCGATAGGCCATGATATCGCCGGTCCTGACCTTCAGCAGATAATCGAAGGAGGATGCCATCATGTGGCATTCCTCGATCTCCGGCACCGCGCGCACCGCGCGGTTGAAGGCCTGAAGTGCCGCCTCCCGCGTATCGCTCAGCTTCACCTCGACAAAGGCCACATGCGCCAGCCCCATGCGGATCGGGTTCAGCATGGCGCGATAGCCCGCGATTACCCCGGTATCCTCCAACCGCTTGACCCGCGCCTGCGTTGGCGTCTTGGTCAGCCCGATGCGCCGGGCAAGCTCGGTCACGGCCATGCGCCCGTCGCCCGCCAGCTCGCGGATGATCGCATGGTCGAACCGGTCAAGGCCAGGGTGTGGATCAGAACTGCTCATGGCCTCAGAATTGGTCAAATTACCCTCACAGAACAGAAATACAGGCAAACAGCCTGCAAAACAAACGGTATCATGGGCCAAATCAGGAGATTTCCCCATGACCGCCACCGCTTCCGACAAGACCGACGCCCTCTGGACCGCCATCGAGGCGGGGACGCTTCAGAACGAAGCTGCCCTCCTCAGGCACCTGATTGCCAGCGCCAGCCTTTCGTCCGAAGACCGCGCCCGCATCGCCGGTTCCGGCGCCGACCTGGTGCGCAAGATCCGCGCCGACATCCGCCCCGGCCTGATGGAGGTCTTCCTGGCCGAATATGGCCTGTCGACCGAAGAGGGCATCGCGCTCATGTGTCTGGCCGAAGCGCTTCTGCGCGTGCCGGATGCCGAAACCATGGATGCGCTGATCGAGGACAAGATCGCGCCGTCCGACTGGGGCCGCCACCTCGGCCAGTCGGCCTCGCCGCTCGTCAACGCCTCCACCTGGGCGCTCCTGCTGACCGGCAAGGTGCTGGACGACACTTCCCCCGGCGTCGTCGGCCATCTGCGCGCCGCGATCCGCCGTCTGGGCGAGCCGGTGATCCGCAGGGCGGTGCAGCGGGCGATGAAGGAGATGGGCAAGCAGTTCGTCCTGGGCGAAACCATCCAGTCCGCGATGATCCGCGCCCAGGAGATGGAGACGCAAGGTTACACCTATTCCTACGACATGCTGGGCGAAGCCGCGAAGACCGGCGAAGATGCAAGGCGTTACGCCCGCGCCTACGGCTTGGCGATCGACGCCATCGCCGCCGCCTGCGACCGCGAAGACATCGGCACCAACCCCGGCATCTCGGTGAAACTCTCCGCCCTGCATCCCCGTTACGAGGTCGCGCACGAAGCCCGCGTGATGGCCGAACTTGTCCCCGTGGTCCGCGACCTGGCCCGCAAGGCTGCCCGCGCCAAGATGGGCTTCAACATCGACGCCGAGGAGGCCGACCGCCTGACCCTGTCGCTCGCCGTGATCGAGGCCGTGCTGTCGGACCCCGAGCTGAAGGCCTGGGACGGGTTCGGCATCGTGGTGCAGGCCTATGGCCGCCGCGCCGGTGCGACGCTCGACTGGCTTCACGATCTGGCCACGCGCCTCGACCGCAAGATCATGATCCGCCTGGTGAAAGGCGCCTACTGGGACGCGGAAGTGAAACGCGCGCAGGTGCTGGGCCTGACCGACTTCCCGGTCTTCACCCGCAAGGAATCGACCGACGTTTCCTACATCGCCAATGCCCGCAAGCTTCTGGGCATGACCGACCGGATCTACCCGCAGTTCGCCACCCACAATGCCCATACCGTCGCCGCGATCCTCGACATGGCCCGCCCCGGCCAGGCCTACGAGTTCCAGCGCCTGCACGGGATGGGCGAACGGCTGCATGACATCGTCCACAAGGCCCACAACACCCGCTGCCGCATCTATGCGCCGGTGGGTGCGCACCGCGACCTTCTCGCCTATCTCGTGCGCCGCCTCCTGGAAAACGGCGCCAACTCCTCCTTCGTCCACAAGATCGTGGACCTCGACGTCGCGCCCGAAATCGTCGCCCAATGCCCGATCACCCATGTCGAGGCGCTTTTGCCGAACGTGGCCAACCGGGCGATCCGCAAGGGGCCGGAGCTTTTCGCCCCCGAGCGCCCGAACTCCAGGGGCTTCGACCTGACCGACACCCCAACGCTGGCGCGCATCGACGCGGCCCGCGGCACCCATGCGTCGGACGAATTCGCCGCCAGTCCGGCCATCGCCGGCAAGGTCGCCGGCCAAAAGCCGCGCGCCGTCCACAGCCCGGCGACCGGCGCCCAGATCGGGCGCGTGACCGACGCTTCGCCCGAAGATGTGGAAACCGCCCTCGCCGCCGCCCGGCCCTGGGCCGCGCCCGTCGCCGACCGCGCCCGCATCCTCAACCGCGCCGCCGATCTTTACGAGGACCACTTCGGTCCGATCTTCGCGCTGCTGGCGCGCGAAGCCGGAAAGACCCTCGGCGACGCCGTCTCCGAACTGCGCGAGGCGGTGGAT
>CAZRKU010000037.1:0-28038 GCA_964600685.1 uncultured Frigidibacter sp.
CTCGTATTCCTTCATGCCGCGATAGCCCAGCACCGCGATCTCGCCGCCGCTCATGCCGGGGGTCGGGAAAGGTGTCTCATCCGTGCCGGGGGTCTTTTCGGCCAGAAACATCGACAGGCCGCGATAGTCGGTCGTCGCCGGATCGGTGCGCGCCAGCAGGGTCATCACATGGGTGCGCGCCGCATGGGTGATCCAGGTCTTGTTGCCGGTCACTTCCCAGTCCGCGCCCACTTGCACCGCACGGGTGCGCAAGCTGCCAAGATCCGATCCGGTGTTCGGTTCGGTGAAAACCGCCGTCGGCAGGATCTCTCCGCTCGCCAGCTTCGGCAGCCACTGCGCCTTCTGCTCGGGCGTGCCGCCGCAGAGGATAAGTTCGGCCGCGATCTCGCTGCGGGTTCCGAGCGAACCCACGCCGATATAGCCGCGCGACAGTTCCTCCGACACGACCACCATCGACGCTTTGGACAGGCCAAGCCCGCCAAACTCCTCGGGGATAGTCAGGCCGAAGACGCCCAGATCGGCCAGATCGCGGATGATCTCCATCGGGATCAGCTGATCCTTCAGATGCCAGCCGTGGGCATTGGGGATCACGCGCTCGTCGGCGAAGCGGCGGAACTGGTCGCGGATCATTTCCAGCTCGTCCGCAAGCCCCGATGCACCAAAGGTCGCGCGGCCGTGGTAGTCGCGCATGAGGGCGACCAGCGCCGCGCGCGCCGCCGGGGTATTGCCCCCGGCGATCAGCCGGGCGGCCGCGCCTTCGGGCCGCCATTCGACGCCCATGTCCGATAGCCGCGCCATCTCGCCCTGGCTCATCGGAATGCCGCCCGCGATCTGCGCCAGATATTCGCCGAACGCGATCTGCAAGAGAAGCGTTTCCATCGCGCCGAACTGACCCGCATCACTCAGCCGCCCGGCCCAGGCCCGCATCTGCCGCAGCGCCTCGACATAGGTTGCGAGCCAGGACAAGCAATGGGCCGCGAACTGATGCTCCTCCAGCAGTCCCGCCGACACCTTGCCGTCACGGCTGACAAGCGCCTTCACCCGCGTCCGCGCCTCGGCAAAAAGCGCCTCGACCGGCCCGAGTGCGGCCCCGGTCAGCGAAAGAAGATCAGCAATCACCCCGTCTTTTTCCATCTCGACCCCATCGCGCGGCATGACCTGGCTCCGTTTCTGCATCTGCACGGTCGTAACCACCCTGCAGTCGCAGCGCAATAATAATTCACCAAACACGCAGCAAAAGTTCTAATATAACCAACGCAAAAGAAAAAAGCAGAGCCTGCGCCCTGCCTTTCACTATGGCCCAAATATCCCACGGGGGGCTGGGCGTGTGAAACCCCCAGTCCGAGACCGAAGAATCAACCGATCGCCGCCGCCTTCACGTCCGCGTCGATGAACGGCACGTATTGGGCGAAATTGTCGGCGAACATGTTCACCAGTTTCTTGGCCTGCGCATCATGGGCCCCTTTGTCGGCCCAGGTCTGGCGCGGATCGAGCAGCACGTCATCCACGCCCGGCACCGAAACCGGCACCTCGAAGCCGAAGTTCGGATCCTTGCGGAACTTCACCTTGTTGAGCGACCCGTCGAGCGCCGCCGTCAGAAGTGCCCGCGTGGCCCTGATCGGCATGCGGCGGCCGGTGCCATAGGCCCCACCGGTCCAGCCGGTGTTCACCAGCCAGCATTCCGCGCCATGCCGCGCGATCTTTTCCTGCAACAGCTTGCCGTAAACCTCGGGCCGGCGCGGCATGAAGGGGGCACCGAAGCAGGTCGAGAAGGTCGGGATCGGCTCGGTCACGCCCACTTCGGTGCCCGGCGTTTTCGAGGTGAAACCCGACAGGAAGTGATACATCGCCTGCGCCGGCGTCAGCCGCGCGATGGGCGGCAGAACACCGTAGGCATCGCAGGTCAACATGATGACGTTCTGCGGATGCCCGCCCAGCGACGAGGGCGAGGCGTTGGAGATATAGTCCAGCGGATAGGCGCAGCGCATGTTGTCGGTGATGGAGTTGTCCGCGAAATCCAGGTCGAAGGTCTCTGGGTCGAAGACCATGTTTTCGATCACGGTTCCGAACTTCTCGGTCGTCGCGTAGATCTCCGGCTCCGCCTCGCGCGACAGGTTGATGGTCTTGGCGTAGCAGCCGCCTTCGAAGTTGAAGGTGCCCTTTTCCGACCAGCCGTGTTCGTCATCGCCGATCAGGATGCGCGACGGATCGGCGGAAAGGGTGGTCTTGCCGGTGCCCGAGAGGCCGAAGAACACGGCGGCGTCGTCCGCATTGCCAATGGCATGGTTGGCCGAACAATGCATGGCCATCACGCCCTTGCCGGGCAGGATGTAGTTCAGAAGCGTGAAGACCGACTTCTTGTTTTCGCCCGCGTAGGCGGTGTTGGCGATCAGGATCAGCTTCTTGTCAAAGTTCAGCGCGATCACGGTTTCCGACCGGCAGCCGTGGCGTTCGGGATCCGCCTTGAAGGACGGGCAGTTGATGATGGTGAACTCCGGCGCGAATTCATCCAGCTCGTCCGCCGACGGGCGGCGCAGCAGGTGGCGGATGAAAAGGCCATGCCACGCCAGTTCCGTGACCACGCGCACATCCAGCCGGTGTTCGGCATCGGCACCGCCAAAGAGATCCTGGACGAAATAGTCGCGCCCCTGCATATGGGCCAGCATGTCGGCGTACAGCCGGTCGAACGCCTCGGGCGCCATCGGCCTGTTGTTTTCCCACCAGATCGTGTCTTCCACCGAAGGCGTGCGAACCACGAACTTGTCCTTGGGCGAGCGGCCGGTGTGCTTGCCGGTGGTCACAAGGAACGACCCGCCCTTGCCCAGCGTGCCCTCGCCATTTTTCAGGGCCGCTTCGATCAGCGCGGGTTCGCGAAAGTTGTAATAGACATGCCCCAGCCCCGTGATCCCCTGTTCGTCAAGTCGGTTGGCGGGATTTACACGTCCGATGGTCATCCGTTCGCTCCTGGGGCCGCATGGCGGCCAAAAAGGTTTCGCCTTCGTTTGGCTGCACCCCGGGCCATGGGATGCCGGACCTCGCTCGAGAATGGTCCTGAGCCGCCTATAGACCAGCCTATCACGTTGAACCAGAAGGCTTTATCGCCGTTAGCGCCACCATCCGCGCTTTAGCGCAATCATGGCTGCGTAAGGATCCGCATCGGAAACAAAGACGCCGCCACTGAGACAAATTAGTCGAACTTTCAAAGTTTCGAAGCCAGCCTGAACCGCTGGCAGGGGTGATTCGCAGTTACCAGTTGATTCCGCCTGCCGGAACATGGAAACTGCCATGAAAACAAGGCATGAGCAGGAACAGGGAAGCAAAAGATGTCGCGGATCGCGCTTGTCGATGACGATCGGAACATCCTCACTTCGGTGTCGATGACCCTAGAGGCCGAAGGGTTCGAGGTTGAGACCTACAACGACGGCCAGTCGGCGCTGGATGCATTCAACAAGCGCATGCCCGACATGGCGGTGCTCGATATCAAGATGCCGCGCATGGACGGGATGGACCTGCTGCAGCGACTCCGCCAGAAAACCTCGATGCCGGTGATCTTCCTGACCTCGAAGGATGACGAGATCGACGAGGTGCTCGGCCTGCGCATGGGCGCCGACGATTATGTGAAAAAGCCCTTCTCGCAGCGCCTGCTGGTCGAGCGGATCCGCGCGCTTCTGCGCCGCCAGGACGCGATCGCCACGGGCGAGGTCGCGACAACCGAAGAAACCAAGATCATGCAGCGCGGCCATCTGACGATGGACCCGCTGCGCCATTCGGTCAGCTGGAAGGGCCGCGATGTCGCGCTGACCGTCACCGAATTCCTGCTGCTTCAGGCGCTCGCCCAGCGGCCAGGCTTCGTCAAAAGCCGCGACCAGCTGATGGACGTGGCCTATGACGATCAGGTCTACGTCGACGACCGCACCATCGACAGCCACATCAAACGCCTGCGCAAGAAGATGCGCATGGTCGACGACGATTTCAGCGCGATTGAGACGCTTTATGGAATCGGCTATCGCTACAACGAAGAGTGACCCGGGTGTCGGGGACGGCAGTGCGCGGCAAATCGACAGACAGGGCAGATGTCGTTCTGGGTGAAGACTGGATTTCCCCTGACGGCATCGTCGACTTCGAACTGAAGGCCGGGCGCGAGCGCCACGGCATCATTTCCCTCAACCGCTCGCCGCTGGCCCGCAAGATCATCACCTTCAATCTCCTGGCAATGATCGTGCTGGTGGCCGGGGTTCTCTACCTCAACCCGTTCCGCAACAGCCTTGTCCTGCAGCGGGAAAGCGGGCTCGTCGCGGAAGCGCAACTCATCGCCGACGTCTTCGAGGCACGCCTTTCGGGCACCGATGCGGCGAACCAGCCGGGCGCGACCTTTGCCGAAACCGCGCAGGGGATCGAGCTGCCCGAAGGGGTCGAACTGCTGATCTATGACAGCGTCGGCCAGATCGTCACGTCAAGCGTGGGCAAGCCGCGCCCGCCCGCGGAGGTAGTCCAGGGGCTTCAGCGCGACGAACGCTCCACGATGCTGACCGACATGCTGAACGTCGTCTGGGAAGGGATCGCCGCCCTGCTGGCCCCGGCCAATACGAACGGCAACACGGTCCGCCCCGAGGATCTGGCCCGCACCTTGGTCGATGGTGCCCTGAAAGGCGAAACCCAAGTCAAGACCGGGCGCGATGACCATGGCGAAGCGACCTTCACCGTGGCGACGCCGATCCAGCGGGACGGCAAGGTCGTGGGAGTTGCCGCCGTCACCTCCTATGCGGGCGAGATCAATCAGCTGGTGCGGGTCGAACGCGAACAGGTTTTGCAGATGTTCGTTGTGGCGATCATCGTTTCGATCGGCCTCAGCCTGGTCCTGGCCTCGACCATCGCCAACCCGCTCTCCGATCTTGCCGCCGCCGCCGAACTTGGCCGCGACAAGAACGCCCGCAAGATGTCGCCTTCCCGCGTCCGCATCCCCGATCTGACGGCGCGCCCGGACGAAATCGGCCGCCTGTCCGGCGCCATGCGCGGCATGGTCGCGGCACTTTATGAGCGGATCGAGTCGAACGAGCAGTTTGCCGCCGATGTGGCGCATGAGATCAAGAACCCGCTCGCCTCGCTGCGGTCGGCGGTCGGCACATTGCGGGTGGCCAAGCGCGACGATCAGCGCGAAAAACTGCTCGACGTGATTGACCATGATGTGCGCCGTCTCGACCGGCTGCTCAGCGATATCTCGAATGCCTCTCGGCTTGACAGCGAACTGGTGAAGGAAGAGGCGGAAAGTTTCAACCTTCTCAAGACGCTTGGAAATCTGACGGAGTATCTGGGCCAGGATGCCGGCACCAAGGGCATCGACTTCATCACCGACCTCCCGCCCGAACCGATCACCATCATCGGGCTGGAGGCCCGTCTGGCGCAGGTGTTCGTCAATCTGATCACCAACGCGATTTCCTTTTGCGCCGAAGGCGACGCCGTTCGCGTCTGGGCGCGCCAGCGGGACGGCCGCGTGCTGGTCGTCATCGAGGACACTGGCCCCGGCATTCCCGACCAGGCGCTGACCAAGGTGTTCAACCGCTTCTATTCCGAACGCCCGCCGGGCCAGTTCGGTGAACATTCCGGCCTCGGTCTGGCAATCTCCAAGCAAATCGTCGAAGCGCATGGCGGTGTGATCTGGGCCGAGAACATCCGCCCGACCGACGCCGACATCACCTCGGACCCGCTCGGCGCGCGGTTCGTTGTCGGCCTGCCGGTGTGACCCACCCCACCTCGACCGAAGCGATGGCGCATGCCACCAGCATTGCCATCGACACCGCGGGGGTGCTGATCACCGGACCGTCAGGATCGGGAAAATCATCATTGGCGCTGGCGCTCATGTCGCTCGGGGCGCGCCTGATCGCCGATGACTGCACGATCCTTCGGAAAGACGGCGAAATCTTGTGGGCCAGCGCACCGGCAGCCATCCTTGGCCGGATCGAAGCCCGCGGGGTCGGCCTGCTCGCGGCCGAAACCTGCCCAGCGGCACCCCTGCGGCTGATCGTCGACATGGGGCACGCCGAAGTCGACCGGCTGCCCCCTTTTCGGCAAACGCGGCTCATGGGCCTAGACCTGCCCTGCCTTCACAAATGCGATGGCCCCCATTTCCATCTGGCGATCTGGCAATATATGAAAGCCGGACGCATTGCATGACAACGACCTCCCTTCCATGAACTCCGGAACTGAACCTTTCGACCCGCAGCAGCACCGGATCGTGCTGGTCACCGGCCCCTCGGGTGCGGGCCGGGGCACGGCCATCCGCGCGCTCGAAGATCTGGGGTATGAGCCGATCGACAACCTGCCACTCAGCCTCGTGCCGCGCCTCTTTGACGGCCCGCCGCTCGGACGACCGGTCGCCCTGGGCATCGACGTGCGCAACCGCGACTTTTCGGTCGCGAGCCTGATCTGGTTGATCGACGATATGACCCGGCGACCGGAAATTTCCGCCGATCTGCTGTTTCTCGATTGCCAGCCGGCCGAACTCCTGCGCCGCTACGGCGAAACCCGTCGCCGTCATCCTTTCTCCGCCGCCCCCACTCCCGAAGAGGCCGTCGGAAGCGAGATCGAACTGCTCATCCCGATCCGCGACCGCGCCGACATCCTGATCGACACCACCGATCTGTCGCCCCATGACCTGAAGGCCGAGATCGCCCGCTGGCTCGATCCGGGCACGACCGAGCGGCTGGCGGTGTCGGTCCATTCCTTTTCCTACAAACGCGGCGTGCCGCGCGGACTGGACCTGATGTTCGATTGCCGGTTCCTGCGCAATCCGCACTGGAATCCCGCGCTCAGGGCGTTCGACGGGCGCGACGCTTCTGTCGCCGCGCATGTCGAAAGCGACCCGCTTTACCCTACGTTCTTCGAAAAGACCCGCGACCTTCTGCTTTTTCTGTTGCCAGCGCAGGTCGTTGAAGGCAAGAGCCACGTCGCTATCGGATTCGGCTGCACCGGGGGGCAGCACCGGTCGGTGATGATGGCGGAAAACATGGCCAAGACGCTTGCGGCGGCTGGCTGGCAGGTGTCTATAAGGCATCGGGAACTGGAAAGACGGATGTCCGGGGCGTCCAAGAACGTGCAGGGTGGCGAGGCTTGATCGGTATCGTGATTGTCGCGCATGGCGGGTTGGCGAAAGAATATCTTTCGGCGGTCGAACATGTCGTGGGACCCCAGAAGGGCATTCGCGCCATTGCGATCGAAGAAGACCATGACCGCGCAGCCAAGCAGACCGAGATCATGGCAGCGGCCGATGCGGTCGACGAAGGCAACGGCGTGGTCGTCGTCACCGACATGTTCGGCGGCTCGCCCTCGAACCTCTCGCTCAAGGCCTGTGTGGCGGGCGACCGGCAGATCGTCTACGGGGCCAATCTGCCGATGCTGATCAAGCTGGCCAAGTCGCGCGGCCTTCCGGTGCCGGATGCCGTCGCCTCGGCCCTTGAAGCGGGACGCAAGTATATCAACAGCTACGTCGGATCGGGGCAGGGCAGCCAATGACCGCAGTGGTTCTGGACATCGTCAACGAAAAGGGACTGCATGCGCGGGCCTCCGCCCGGTTCGTCGAAGTCGTCGAGGCGCACAACGCCTCCGCCACCGTCGAGAAGGACGGGATGAGCGTTTCCGGTGACTCGATCATGGGCCTTCTGATGCTCGCGGCCTCGAAAGGCACCCAGATTGTGGTGACGACCGGCGGGGCGCAGGCGCGCGAACTCATGGCCGCGCTTCGCACGCTGGTCAGCGACCGGTTTGGCGAAGAGTGCTGAACGAAGACGACATGCGACAGACGGCCCGCGCACCACAGGCGCCCCTTGCAGAAAGCGCCCGCCCCATACCGGCGGACCGCACCTACGAGATGCGGCGGCTGTCCTATGCCGGCACCTTCACCAACCCGTTCAAGGCCGGAACCATCCGCACCATCGAATGGCTGACCGGGAAGCTCACCCTCCTGCTTCTCATTCGTTCGTTCGAACGCTCCGGCGCGCCCATTGGTGCGCCCTTCTGGCCCAAGGCGATCCGCCACATGGGCATCGACATCCGGACGCCGGAGGAAGAGATTGCCCGGATCCCGGCAAAAGGTCCGCTGGTCGTTGTCGCGAACCATCCCCATGGGCTGGTGGACGGGATGGTGATGGCGGAAGTCGTCTGCCGGGTGCGGAGCGATTTCAAGATCCTCACCCGTTCCCTGTTGACCGGTATCCCCGAGGTCGAGGAATTCATGATCCCCGTGCCCTTCCCGCACGAGGAAAACTCGCGCGAGCTTGGCCTGGAAATGCGCGAACTGACGATGACGCATCTGGCGAACGGCGGCGCGATCATACTTTTCCCGGCGGGCAGGGTGGCTTGCTCGGAAAGCTGGTTCGGCCCGGCGGTCGAGGCGGAATGGAACCTCTTCACCCACAAGATGATCCATAAAAGCGGCGCGACGATCCTGCCGATGCATTTCACCGGCCAGAACAGCCGCGCCTATCAGATTGCCAACAAGCTGTCGGCGACGCTCAGGCAAAGCCTGCTCCTGCATGAAATCAGACGATCGCTCTTCAAACCCCAGCGCCCGCATATCGGCGAGCCGATCCCGGCAACCGTGCTGCAAGGCTGGGAAGGCAACCCGCGCGGTTTCCTCGCCTGGCTCAGGGATCATACGCTCGCGCTTGGGCGCTAGATTGTCGGGAGCCGACCTCCGCCCGCCGGGTCACCGCGTCGGCACCGGCACTTCACCCCGATAGTCATAAAAGCCGCGCTGGGTCTTGCGGCCCAGCCAACCGGCTTCGACATATTTCGCCAGCAGCGGGCAGGGCCGGTATTTGGTGTCACCCAACCCCTCGTGCAGCACGTTCATGATCGCAAGACAGGTATCCAGCCCGATGAAATCCGCCAGTTCCAATGGCCCCATCGGGTGGTGCGCGCCAAGCTTCAGGCTCTCATCGATCGACTTCACCGACCCCACGCCTTCGTAAAGCGTATAGACCGCTTCGTTGATCATCGGCATCAGGATGCGGTTGACGATGAACGCCGGGAAATCCTCGGCGCTCGCCGCCGTCTTGCCAAGCTTCCTAACGACTTCCAGCATCGCCTGATAGGTCGCGTCATCCGTGGCGATGCCCCGGATCAACTCCACCAGTTCCATCACCGGAACGGGGTTCATGAAATGGAACCCCATGAATTTTTCCGGCCGATCGGTGCGGCTCGCCAGCCGCGTGATCGAGATCGAGGAGGTGTTCGACGTCAGGATCGTCGTCGGTTTCAGATGCGGCAGCAGATCTTCGAAGATCGCCTGTTTCACCGTCTCCCGCTCGGTCGCCGCCTCGATCACCAGATCGGTCTGCCCCAGATCGGCCAGTTTCATCGTGGTCCGGATCCGCGCCAGCGCCGCGTCCCGGTCGGCGGAGGTGATCTTGCCCTTCGTCACCTGCCGGTCGAGGTTGCGCGCGATCAGCGCAACCGCCTTGTCGAGCGAGTCTTGCGAAATGTCCGTCATCAGCACATCGAAGCCCGCCACGGCAAAGACATGGGCGATCCCGTTGCCCATCTGGCCCGCGCCCACGATGCCCACTGACTGGATCGCCATATTCCGCCCTTTCGCAAACTCTGCGCGACCTTATGCGCCAGCGTCCGTCGGGCGCAAGCCCGCTTGGGGTGGCCGATTGTTTCCCATTAGGCATTTGGCAATGAGCGCCGTGCAAGTCTGACCCCGGGTGAGTCTAACTGATGAAGGTGGGAACATGGCTTTTGAACATCCCGGCGACGGGTCGCTGGACTATTTGCCGTGCCGCTATGGCACGTCGAAACTCCTGTTTCGCGGGCCGCGTCGGCGGCTGGAGGGGGCCTATTGCGCGCTGCTCGGCGGCTCGGAAACCTATGGGAAGTATGTCCGCATCCCCTATCCCGCGCTGCTGGAAGAACGGCTGGGGACCACGATGGTGAACTTCGGCTACATGAACGCAGGCGCGGACGTCTTTCTGAACGAACCGGTGATCGTCGATGCCTGCAACAAGGCGCGGGTGACGGTGGTGCAGCTTCTGGGCGCGCACAACATGTCGAACCGGTTCTATGCCGTCCATCCCCGCCGCAACGACCGATTCCTGCGCGCCTCGACCCTGATGAAGACCATCTTCCGCGAGGTCGATTTCACCGAGTTTCACTTCACGCGCCACATGCTGTTGTCGCTGAAGCGGCGCGCGCCGGAAAAATATGCGCTGGTGGAAAGTGAACTGAAAAGCGCCTGGGTGGCGCGGATGCGGCATCTCCTGCAGAAGATCGTCGGGCAGAGTGTGCTTCTGTGGGTGGGTGACCATCATCCGGGGGGCGTTCCGCGCGACGAACTTGGTCTTGATCCGCTGCTGATCGACGCTGACATGGTCGACGCGATCCGCCCCTTCGCCACCGACTCCGTGCAGGTTGGCCCTTCGATGACTGCCTGTCTTGCGGGAACGGCGGGCATGGAATTCGCGCCGCTGGACGCACTTGCCGCCGCGCAGATGCCCGGCCCTGCGGTGCATGAGGAGGTGGCAAGCGCCCTTGCGCCCGTGCTCCAGCGCTATCTGTAAAACAAAAAGGCCCGCCGATGGGCGGGCCTTTTCAGACTGTCGAAGTGATCAGAGCTTTTCGATCAGTTCCGGCAAGGCGGTGAAGAGATCCGCAACCAGGCCATAATCGGCCACCTGGAAGATCGGTGCCTCCTCGTCCTTGTTGATCGCGACGATGACTTTCGAGTCCTTCATGCCCGCCAGATGCTGGATGGCGCCCGAGATACCCACGGCGACATAAAGCTGCGGCGCCACGACCTTGCCGGTCTGGCCGACTTGCCAGTCGTTTGGCGCGTAACCGCTGTCGACGGCGGCGCGGCTTGCACCCACGGCGGCACCGAGTTTGTCGGCGAGTTTCTCGATCAGCGCGAAATCGGCCTGCGAACCGACACCACGCCCGCCCGACACGACGATGCCCGCCGAGGTCAGTTCGGGCCGGTCGCTGGTCGCGACGCGATCCTCGACCCAGTCCGACAGGCCCGGATTGGCACCGGCGGCCACTTTCTCGACCGAAGCCGAACCGCCCTTGCCCGCTGCCTCGAACGAAGCGGTGCGGATCGTGGCGACCTTGACCTTGTCAGCCGACTTCACCGTCTGAATGGCGTTGCCTGCATAGATCGGCCGTTCGAACGTGTCGGCATCGACCACGGCGGTCACATCCGAGATCACCATCACGTCAAGAAGGGCCGCCACGCGTGGCAGCACGTTCTTGTTGAACGCGGTCGAAGCGCCGACGATATGGCTGTAGCCGCCCGCAAGACCCGCGATCAGCGCCGCCGTCGGTTCGGCCATGCCGTGGCAATAGGAATGATCGTCAGCAAACAGCACTTTCGACACACCGGCCAGCGTCGCGGCCTCGGCCGCGGCCGCATCGCCGCCCGTGCCGGCGACCAGCACATGCACGTCGCCCAGCACCTTCACGGCGGTCAGGGTCTTGGCAACCGCGTCGGTCGCCAGGTGCCCCTCATTCACATCGGCAATCAGAAGAACGGCCATCTCAGATCACCCCCGCTTCGTCTTTGAGTTTCGCGATCAGCTCGGCAACCGAGCCGACTTTCACGCCCGCCTTGCGGCCCGCCGGTTCGGTCGTCCTCACCACGGTCAGGCGCGGGTTCACGTCCACGCCATAGTCGGCAGGCGTCTTGACCGCGAGCGGTTTGGCCTTGGCCTTCATGATATTGGGAAGCGAGGCATAACGCGGCTCGTTCAGGCGCAGGTCGACGGTGACAATCGCGGGCATCTTGACGGCGATCGACTGAAGACCGCCATCCACTTCGCGCGTCACCACGGCCTTGTCGCCCTCGACCTTCAGGTCGGAGATGAAGGTGGCCTGCGACCAGCCCAGAAGCGCGGACAGCATCTGGCCGGTGGCGTTCATGTCATTGTCGATGGCCTGCTTGCCGCAGAGGACAAGGCCAGGGGCCTCCTCCTTCACCACTGCCGCCAACAGCTTGGCCACCGCGAGCGGCTCGATATCCGTATGCACGTCAGCCGTGGCCTCGATCAGGATCGCACGGTCCGCACCCATCGCCAGCGCGGTGCGCAGGGTTTCCTGCGCCTGCTTGACGCCGATCGACACGACGACGATCTCGGTCGCGACGCCCTTTTCCTTGAGGCGGATCGCCTCTTCGACGGCAATCTCGTCGAAGGGGTTCATCGACATCTTCACGTTCGCCAGATCGACGCCCGTGCCATCCGCCTTCACGCGGACCTTCACGTTATAGTCGATCACGCGCTTCACAGGCACGAGCACCTTCATCAGCGTGGTTCTCCTCAAGACATAGGCCACCCCGAAGGGCGGCAGCGAAAGCTCCCGCCGCTTCCTAGCGATTCCCTCCGCCCTAGGACAGAGCAAAATCGACCGGGAGTGTCGCGTGGACGCCACGTTTTACCCCGTTAGCGCCGGACAGCCCTTTGAGGAGCCGCTGCACCGAGGCTTGACCGGATGTCCGGGCGGCCTCACTCTGCAGCCATGGAAAAGGTTACGGGCATCGGTGGCTTCTTCTTTCGCGCGGCCGATCCGGCGGCACTCGCCGACTGGTATGACCGGGTTCTGGGCGTAAGCCCGGTGCCGCACGATGCCAAGACACTGCCCTGGAGGCAGGAGGCCGGCGATACCGCCTTTGCCCCGTTCGATGCCGCGACCGACTATTTCGGCGACCCGGCCCGCCAGTTCATGCTGAATTTCCGCGTGCGCGATCTTGATGCCATGGTAGCGCAGATCGAGACGAGCGGGACGAAGGTGAAGGTTGATCCCCAACCCTATCCCTACGGCCGTTTCGCGCGCCTCTCCGATCCCGAGGGCAATCCGATCGAACTCTGGCAACCTGTCTGAGACCTGCTCAGCGGTTTGCGCCCGGCACCCACAGGACGTCATCGCCCTGATTTGCCACCCGCGCGGCCACGAAGAACCAGTCCGACAGGCGGTTGAGGTATTTCACCGCCGCCTCGTTGACCTCCTCAACCGACGAAAGCTCGACCGTCAGCCGTTCGGCCCGGCGCGACACGGTGCGGCAGAGATGCAGATGCGCGGCGAGCGCGGTGCCGCCGGGCAGGATGAAACTGCGCAACGGGGCCAGGGGCGCGTTCATCGCGTCGATCTCTGCCTCAAGCCGGTCGACCTGCGACGACACCATGCGCAACACGGGGTATCCCGCTTCGGCATCCCTGGCCATTTCAGGGCGGCAAAGATCGGCGCCCAGATCGAACAGATCGTTCTGGATGCGCGCCAAGGCCGCATCCATCTCTCCCGTCGCATGAAGCCGCGCCAACCCCACCGTGGCGTTCGTCTCATCCACCGTGCCATAAGCGGCCACGCGCGGCGAAAACTTCGCCACCCGCACCCCATTGCCCAAGGCCGTGTCGCCCTTGTCGCCCGTGCGCGTGTAAATCTTGTTCAGAACGACCATCAGTTACCCGCGCCCCCGCGCAGCGCAACGAACAGAAGGATCAGCGCAATCGCCACCGCCTGCGCGATGATCCGGTAGCGCATGATCCGGTTGGCGTGCTTGCGGTTGAAATCGCCACCCTTGGCAAACCCGCCGATGCCGGTCATCAGAACCGCCAGCACAACGAGGCAGGCAAGTGCCGCGATCAGGAAAAGCGGGTCTCTGGTCATTTCATGCCTCCTGGCGCTGCACCATCTTTCTAGGCGCTTTGCCGGGGAAAGCCTAGCGCCCCCGGAGAAGATCGGTGAAGCCCATCGCCGCGCCGGCGTTGCCCAGCCGCGCGCGGTAGATGGGCAGGCTTTCGGCCACCCGCATCACATAGGTCTGGGTTTCGCGGAAAGGGATCGCCTCGATCCAGTCCACCGGGTCCACGCTGTCGCTGCGCGGATCGCCCAGAAGGTCGATCCATTTGCGCGACCGGCCCGGCCCGGCATTGTAACCCGTGGCCACGAGCAGAGGCGAGGTGCCGAACTCATCCACCAGCCCGCGCAAGTAGGCCGACCCGAGCCGCGCGTTATAATCGAAGTCGGAGCCGAGCTTGCCCCGGTCAAACCCCACCCCCACCTTGGCCGCCATCATCTTGCCCGTCTCGGGCATGACCTGCATCAGGCCGAGCGCACCCGCCGCCGACACCGCTTCCGGGTTGAACTCGCTTTCCCGCCGCGCGATGGCAAGCGTCAGCTCGGTCGGCACCGGCAGGCCGAGATGTTCAAGCCCCACCAGCGGGAAATAGGCCGAAGGCCAGATCACGCCCTTGTCGGCGGCCTCCTTGGCCAGAACCAGCCCGACATAGGCCTGGTCCGCTTCCAGCGCCATGCCGGCCATCCGCCCGATCTCGTCGCCGGAAAGCCCCCCCGCCAGATGCAGAAAGAACCGCGCCGCCAGCTGCCGCTCGCCCGCCGCCATCAAGAGCCGCCCGGCCTGAAACACGCTGGATCCGGAGAAAGACGCCTCCTGCCAACCCGGATAGGCCTCGCCCCCGGCGAGCGCGGGCGACAATGGCAGCCCCGCCTTTTCCGCCGACAAAAGCCCATAGAATGCCGTCTGAAAACGCGCGCCCTCCGCATAGGCCGCACCCGCCTTGTCGGGCTGGCCGAGCGCCTCATAGGCGCGGCCCTGCCAATAGGCGGCGCGCGCCCGACTGATCGGCCCGTTGGCCACGCCTGCGAACCGCCCGAAATGCTTCAGCGCCGTTTCCGCATCGTCCAGCTTGCGCAGTGCAATGTACCCCGAAAGCCATTCCAGATCGGCATAAGCCTCTGCTGTCGCGCCTGCGGACTCCAGCTGATGCCGCGCCGCCATCTTGTAGGCACGGCGCGGATCGCCCTCGCGCATTTCCTTCCGCGCCAGCTTGCGGCGCCAGTCGGCCCAGGCGCCGGGATCACCCAGGCTCTCGGCACTGTCGCTGCGCTCCAGCAGCAGCGTGCCCGCCTCCTCATACTTGTCCTTGCCGATCCGCCAGCGGAAACGGTCATAGGCCAGACCCGCCGATCCGGCCATCTTGGCGGGCACCGCCTTGATCTGCGCATCAATCCCGTCGGCACCCTCCTGCAGCGCGATCCTTGCTTCGGCCACGGCGCGGGTATTGTCCGAGACCAGCGGCAGCATGCGCCGGGCATCATCGACAAGCCCTGCCCAGAGCATCGCCGCCATCCGCCCGTCGTGATGCTCCGCCAGCGCCGGGCCGAACTCGCCGAGGTATGCCGCCTGATCCTCCGACCCCATCGACAGGCTCCGCCAGCCGCGCACCGCCTCCGTGGTTGCGGCGTCCGATTGCCCAAGCGCCGCATAGGCCCGCGCCAGCGCCAGCGACCCTGCGCCGGTCTGCGGCAACTCGTCGGCGAAAAAGCCGATGACAAGCTGTGGCGCAAGCCCCGCTCCGATCGCCGCCTCGCCCTTCTTGCGCAAAAGCTTCAGACCCGGCCAATCGGGGCGGCGGGCCAGAAAATCCGCATAATCGGCAAAACTGCCCGTCTGCTCGCGCAGGCGCCGCCAAAGGACAATGTCATCCGACAGCGGACCCGCCGCCTGCCCCTGGGCCAGCGCCGCGTCCCACTCCCCGCGATCGGCGGCCGCCAGCGCCGCCCGCAACCCCGCCACCTCCTCTGCCCGCGCCTCTGCGTACAGAAGAAAAACCGCGGCTGAGGCGGCAGAAATCAGTCTGTGGATCATGGTCGGGTCACTGCTTCGTTGTTTTGCGGCAAATCTACCGTGTCTGCCCCTGGGCGCAACACACAAACTTGGCAATTCCGGGCGATGCGGCTAGGGTCCGCCGCGATTCAACAGGCTACTCAACCAGCATCATAGGAGCGTGTCATGTTCAAAGGGTCCATCCCTGCCCTGGTCACGCCGTTCAGGAACGGCGCACTGGATCTGGACACGCTGAAGAAACTTGTCGACTGGCATGTGGCCGAGGGCAGTCACGGGCTTGTTCCCGTCGGCACGACCGGCGAAAGCCCGACGCTCAGCCACGAAGAACATGGCCGCGTGATCGAGGAAGTGGTCAAGGCCGCCGCAGGCCGGATTCCGGTCATCGCCGGCGCGGGATCGAACAACACCGCCGAAGGGATCGACCTGATCCGCCATGCCGAAAAGGTCGGCGCGGATGCCGCGCTGGTCGTGACCCCCTATTACAACAAGCCCACCCAGCGCGGCCTCATCGCCCATTTCACGGCGCTGCATGACGCTTCGAGCCTGCCGATCATCATCTACAACATCCCCGGCCGGTCGGTGGTGGATATGTCGCCCGAAACCATGGGTGAGCTGGCGAAACTGCCGCGCATCGTCGGGGTGAAGGACGCGACCGGCAAGATCGAACGCGTCAGCCAGCAGCGCGCCGCCTGCGGGACGGATTTCATCCAGCTTTCGGGCGAAGATGCGACCGCCCTCGGCTTCAACGCCCATGGCGGGATCGGCTGCATTTCGGTCACGGCGAACGTCGCGCCCCGTCTCTGCGCGGAATTTCAGGAGGCGACGCTCAGGGGCGACTATGCCACCGCGCTTGGCCTTCAGGACCGGCTCATGCCGCTCCACGAGGCGATCTTCATCGAACCGGGCCTTGCGGGGGCGAAGTACGGTCTTTCGCGTCTCGGCCTCTGCTCGGAAGAGGTGCGCCTCCCGCTGACCGGCCTGCTCGACACGACCAAGACCCGGATCGACGCCGCCATGCGCCATGCCGGCCTGATCAACTGACGACCCGCCGGGGCGTCGGGAAGGCGCCCCTCAGCACCCACCCCAGAACTGCGCCACATTGTCGGCCCGGCACATCTTGGCAACCTGCGCATGTCCCTGCTCCACGCCGGTAAAGGCGAGGATCGCAAACAGCATCGCCACAAGAAGAGGTTCGTTCATCGCCAGACTCCGTCGCAGATGTTCACGGCCTGTTCTAACGATTAACCATTAATCCGCAGTTACCCGAACCTTACGGCACAGTTAACGCACCACCCGGCCTCATCATTTTCTGTCCAGAAATATCCCGGGAGGGTGTGGGAGGGCAGAACCCTCCCGCCCGGTCGCCGCGAAAAGCGGCGAAACTCAGGCCACCAGCTGCTCGGCCCGCTTCAGATCGACGCTGACCAGCTGGCTCACGCCATGCTCCTGCATGGTTACACCGAAAAGCCGGTCCATCCTCGCCATCGTTACTGCATGGTGGGTGATGATCAGGAACCGCGTGTCGGTCCGCCGCGTCATCTCGTCGAGCAGATCACAGAAGCGGGTGACGTTCGCATCGTCCAGAGGGGCATCCACTTCATCCAGCACGCAGATCGGCGCGGGGTTCGCGAGGAACACCGCGAAGATCAGCGCCAGCGCCGTCAGCGTCTGCTCGCCCCCCGACAGCAGCGACAGCGTCGCCAGCTTCTTGCCCGGCGGCTGGCACATGATCTCAAGCCCCGCCTCCAGCGGATCATCGCTTTCGACCAGCACCAGATTGGCCTCGCCGCCGCCAAAGAGATGGGTGAAGAGCAGGCGGAAGTTCGTGTTCACCTGCTCGAACGCGGTCAGCAGCCGCTCGCGCCCCTCGCGGTTCAGACCCGCAATCCCGGCGCGCAGCTTCTTGATCGCCGCCTCCAGATCACCCTTTTCCTTCACCAGCGTTTCATGCTCGGTCTGGACCTCCTGCGCATCCTCCTCGGCGCGCAGGTTCACCGCGCCCAGCGCGTCCCGTTGGCGTTTCAGCCGGTTCACATCGGCATCGAGCGTCTCGGCGTCGGGCATATGCTCGGGGTCGGCGTTCAGGCTTTGCAGCAGGGTGCCGGGCGTATTGTCCGTCTCCTCGCGGATACGCTCGGCGGCATAATCGACCGTCTCGCGCGCCGCATCGGCCCTGGCCTCGGCCCGCGCCCGCGCCTCCCGCGCCTCCGATGCGCCGCGTTCGGCCTCGCGCTCGGCTTCACCGGAAGCACGCAGCGCGCTTTCACCCTCGGCCAGCCGGTCGGTGGCGGTCTTGCGCCGGGTTTCGGCCCTGTCGATCGCATCCGCCAGTTCCGCGCGCTTCGCCGCGATCTCGGCCGGTGCGCTCGACGCAAGCTTCAGTTCCGCCTCGCTCTCCTCGCGCCGCTCGGACAGTTCCGCCGTGCGCCTTTCAGCTGTCTCGAGCCTGAGCCGCCAGCCGGAGATTTCCTTGATGATCTCCTGCCGCCTCCGCAACCGCGCCTCGCCCTCGCGGCGGAGTTCATCATGGACCGAGCGTTTCGACAGCATGGTCACCCGTGCTGCCTCGACCGTCAGCTTCACATCCTCGACCTCGGCCCGCGCGGCGTCCAGATCGGGCAGCACTGCCACTCCGGTCTCGGCTTCCTTCAGCCGCGCCCGCGCACCCATCGCCTCCTCTTCGTGCCGCGCCAGCGCAAGCCGCGCGCTTTCCAGCTTGCCGCCCGCGATCGACCGGTCCGCTTCCGCCCGGCTGTGCGCCCGGCTGGCGTCCGCCATGCGCCGGTCGGCCTGCCGCCGCGCCTCACGCGCCGCCGCATCCGCGGCCGATGTCTCCGCCAGCCGACGGGTCAACAGCTCATGCGCCTGCCGCGCCCCCTCAGCCCGCGCCGCGACCTCCTCCAGATCGCGTTTCAGTTCGACAAGCCGGTTCAACTGCTGCAACCTGAGGGCGGAAGCCTGCGGCGCATCCTCCGCCGCCGCGCGGAACCCGTCCCAGCGCCAGACATCGCCCTCGACCGAGACGAGCCGCTGGCCGGGCTTCAGGTCGGCCTGCAACCGCGCGCCATCTGCCCGCGCCACCAGCCCGATCTGCCCGATCCGCCGCACCAGAACCTCTGGCACCGTCACCAGATCGGACAGGGCCCTCACTCCCGCAGGCAACGGCTGCGCCACGCGATAGCCCGGCAGAACCGCCCAGCCCGACCCCTTCTCGCCCGCCACCTCCGGCGCGCGCAGATCGTCGGACAAGGCCGCACCCAGCGCCTTTTCATAGCCCCTCTCGACCCGCACCCGGTCCAGAAGCTGCCTGCCGGTCTGGGCCTCGCGCTCGACGAGCTTCGCGAGCGTATTGACCTCCGCCCTCAGCGCCCCCGCTTCGCCCTCGGCTTCCGACCTTGCCGCCCGCGCTTCGGTCTCGCGCGCCTGCGCCTCGGTGCGGGCGTCATCTGCGGCCACCAGCGCCGCCTCCGCCGCTTCCGCCGCCTGCTGCGCCGCGCCCTGCGCGATGGCCGCCTGCCCGAAATCGACCTGGGCCCGGCCAAGCGCCGCCTCCGCGTCAGCCGCCTGCCCGCCCGCCCGCGCCGCTTCCGCTTCGTTCTTCTCAAGCGTGGACCGATTGTCCGCCAACAGCCGGTGCGCCGACTGATGCCGCGCCGACAGGCGCGCCACGTCTTCGGTCAGCTCGCTCAGCACGGCTTCGCGCGCCTGCAAGACCTGCGCCGCTTCCGCTGCCCCCGCCGCAGCTGCCTCCAGCCGCGCCTCGTGCCCCTCGCCCGCCTTGGTCAGCTGGCCCTGCTCCCAGTCCAGCCGGGAGATCGTCTCGCCCGCATCGCGATTGAGGCCCGCCTCCCGCTCCAGATCGCGGGACAACTGGTCGATCCGGCCCTTCAGCGTCGCGATCATCTGAAGCGCGCGGGCTTCTTGATCGTTCAAGGTATCGCGCTGCACGATCAGGCGCTGCAGGATCGCACCCGCCACCGCCTCCTCCTCGCGCAGCGGCGGCAGCGCATCCTCCGCCGCCTCGCGCCCCTTCGCCGCGCTGCGCGCTGCCGCCTCGGCTTGCGCGGCGGCCCTGGTCCGCCCCGTCAGGTCGGCATCAGCGGCAAGGCGCGCCTGATCCGCCTCGCGCCAGCGCCGATAGAGAAGCATGCCCTCGCCGCGGCGCAACTCCTCGCCGATCTCGCGATAGCGCGCCGCCTGCCGGGCCTGCCGGGCCAGTTGCGCCAGTTGCTGGGCCAGTTGCTCGATCACATCATCGACCCGCAAGAGGTTCTGCTCGGCCCCGTTCAGCTTCAGCTCCGCCTCGTGGCGCCGCTGATAAAGGCCCGATATGCCCGCCGCTTCCTCCAGAATCCGCCGCCGGTTCTTGGGCTTGGCATTGATCAGTTCGGCAATCTGCCCCTGCCGGACCAGCGCCGGTGAATGTGACCCGGTCGAGGCGTCGGCGAACAGCATCTGCACGTCGCGCGCCCGCATTTCCCTGGTGTTGGCCTTGTAGGCCGACCCCGCATCCCGGGTGATCCGCCGCACGATCTCAAGCTGGTCCTGATCGTTGAACCCCGAGGGGGCCAGCCGTTCGCTATTGTCGATGGTCAGGACGACCTCGGCGAAATTGCGGGCGGGCCGGGTGGCGGCACCGGCGAAGATCACATCTTCCATCCCGTCGCCGCGCATGGCGCTCGGGCGGTTCTCGCCCATGACCCAGCGCAAAGCCTCCAGCAGGTTCGACTTGCCGCAGCCGTTCGGTCCGACCACGCCGGTCAGCCCCTCATGGATAATCATATCCGTGGGGTCGACGAAACTCTTGAAACCGTTGAGGCGCAGGCGGGTGAAGCGCAAGTTCCCTGTCCTGATGTGATTCCCGTGGCTCCGGAATCCTTGGCCGTGGCTTGGCGCATGTCAACGACGAACCACATCATCTGGGCCAGACGAGCGACTTATCCCCAAGATGTCGACGGATTGCAGGGGGAATCGGAAGCGCGCGCCGATCTGCGGCTGCTCAACGAAACCCTGCGACAGATAATAGCCCATTGCCGCGCCATTCGCGGGATGGGTGCCGACCTTCAGTTCCACGCAACCTGCCGTCCGCGCCACGGCCTTCGCCCTTTCGATCAGCGCAGCGCCAACCCCCACCCTGCGCCATACCGGCTGCACGAAGAGGTGGTAGATCTCCATCCCCCGGTCGCCATAATGCAGCCAGGCCAGCGGTATCAGCGCCATGTATCCGGCAAGCTGCCCGTCCACCTCTGCCACATGAACCTGCGCCCAGGGCGCAGCGCCCAGCGCATCGCGCCGAAGCGTTTCCACGGTCACCCGCGGCACGTCGCCATGATGGGTGGACAGGCCGCGGATCATCTCCACCACCTCCTCCAGATCCGCCTCTTCCAGCAGGCGCACCGTCACGGCCGTTCCGTCCACCCCCGCCATCCTGTCGCTCCCTGACGCCCCGCCGCCAAGGCAGACAGGTCAAAGGCAATCTGCGGCAAGTCCGCGGCCGGCACAAGACAACCACTCCACTGGCGCCCGTGGCCGGCGCAGGCCAACGTCATCGGCCGTTTCCCCATCTTGACCAGCGCCGCGCGCCACGCCAAATCAGGGAAAAAGGAACACCGATGAGCCTGACAATCAAACCTGAATCCCCGCTCTCCGACGAAGGCCGCCGCCTGATCGACGGATCGCAGGCCGCCTTGCTTGAGGTCTTCGCCCCCGACGAGATCTTCACCTTCTCGCCCGAAGAGCTGGCCGGGCCGGACACCACCTTTCTGGTCGCGCGCGACGGGGCCCTGGCGCTGGGCTGCGTGGCGATGGTCGATTGCGGCAGCTACGTCGAGGTCAAGCGCCTGTTCGTGCCGCCCGAGGGGCGCGGGCGGGGCATCGCCCGCCTGCTGATGGCCGATCTGGAGCGTCAGGCGGCAGGCGCGGGCAAGCAAGCGGTGCGGCTCGAAACCGGCGACGCGCTCAAGCCTGCCGTCGCGCTCTACATCACACTCGGCTACCGGGTGCGCGGCCCCTTCGGCGACTATCCCGAACATCCCGCCAGCCTGTTCATGGAAAAGCTGCTGTGAGCGGGTCCGGCCTTGCCCAAGGCGGTCAGGGCCGGTGCCTGTGCGGCTCCGCCACCTACAGCTTTGACGGGCCGCCCAACTGGCAGGCGCATTGCCATTGCGAAAGCTGCCGGCGCGCCACCGCCGCGCCCTTCACCAGCTTCATCGGCGTCAGCCACGGCAAATGGCGCTGGTCCGGCATTCCGCCTGCCACCTATGCCTCCTCTCCGGGGGTGAAACGCTCCTTCTGCGCCGCCTGCGGCACGCCGATGGCCTATCAGGGCAGCGACCGGCCCACCGAGATCGACTTCTACGCCGCCACCCTGAACGACCCCGCCGTTTTCGCCGCCGAGTGCCATGTCCATTGGAACGAGCGGCTGCCCTGGCTGACCCTGGCCGACGACCTGCCAAAGAAACGCGCCGAACGGCGCATGACAGGGCAAGAGGATTTCGCCCCGGTCCTTGCCCTGATCCGCGCCAGCTTCGGCTATATGGACGGGCACATCGACCCGCCCTCCTCGGCCCATCGGCTGACGACCGGCGATCTGGCCCGCGCCGCGCAATCCGGCGAAGTCTGGGTGATCGAGGATCCGGGCCGGCTGATCGCCTGCGTCGTCCTGACCCCAAAGCCTGATCACCTGTATCTCGGCAAACTGGCGGTCGACCCGTCCTTCCGCCGGCAGGGTCTGGCGGCGCAACTGGTCGGCCGTGCCGTCAAACAGACCCATGCCCGCGCCCTGCCCGAACTCCGGCTGGAAACCCGGGTCGAGCTTGCGGAAAACCACGCCACCTTCCGAGCGATGGGCTTTGCCGAGACCGCCCGCACCGCCCATCCGGGCTTCGACCGGCCGACGAGCCTGACTTTCAGCCTGAGGGTCTGACATCCGCCCCGGAAAATCCTTCCAGAAGGACTTTCCGCGCAGAAGAATTTTCCCGGAAACTTCCCTCAGCCCACCGAAGCCTTGCCCGTCACTCGCACACGCCAGAGCGTGAACAGGCCGGCCGCAACCACGAGCCCCGCCCCGACAATGACATTGGGCCGCAGGCGTTCGTCAAAGACGGTGACGCCGAGGATCGCGATGAACACCAGTTGCAGATAGGCGAAGGGCTGGATGGCCGACGCCTCCGCGACCTCAAGTGCCTTGATCATCATGAAATGTGCGCTGGCCGCCGTGCAGCACAGAACCCCCATCCAGATCCAGTCCTGACCGCTCATCGGCGTCCAGTTCAGCAGGCCGAGCGGCGTCATCACCACCGCCCCGGTGATCCCCGCCCAGAAGAACGTGACCGAAGCCGCGTCCTTGCGCGCCACATATCGGGTCAAAAGCCCGTAAAGCGCGAACATGAAGGCCGACAGAAGCGGCAAGAGCGCGTTGGGGGAAAAGACCGTGATCCCCGGCTGCAGGATGATCAGGACCCCTGCAAACCCGATGCCGATGGCCGTCCAGCGCCGCCAGCCGACGCTTTCGCCCAGAACCGGCCCCGACAGGGCGGCGACCAGCAGCGGATAGAAGGTGAAGACAGCGTGGCTTTCGACCAGGCCCAACCGCACGAAGGCCACCACCATCACGCAGATTTCCGCACTGAGCAGGATTCCCCGGAAAATCTGCAGCTTCGGGAAATGGGTATGCACCGCCGCGCGGATCCCCCCCGGCTGGCGCGCCGCCAGCACCATGACGAAGGCCGCGAAGAACCAGAAGCGGATCATCACCACCATGTAGATGCTGTATTGCCCGCCCAAATACCGCGAAATCCCGTCCTGGAATGAAAAGATCAGGCTCGTCAACGTCATCAGGATGATGCCCTGGCGCAGGTTCTGGCTCTTCACGTCATCCCGTCCTGACCGCCGGGCAACCGCCCGCGGCTCATGTGCCGCTTGCGCCCGTATCCTGGAAGCCGCTCTACCTGAAAGCCCGCCGCCTGCAAGCCCCGCCGGACGAACCCCGCCGCCGTATAGGTCGCGAAACTGCCGCCCGGCGCCGTATGGCTGGCGACCGATTGCAAAAGACCTTCGCCCCAAAGCTCGGGGTTCTTCGCGGGTGAAAACCCGTCCAGATACCAGGCATCCGCCCGCTCGGCCCACTGCGGAAGCATCAGGCGCGCATCACCGACAATCACCTCGATCCGGGCGGGGCCAAGGCCAAAGCGGCGCTGCCCGGCCTGCCAGGCCGACAGGAACGGCCCGGCCATCGCCCGCACCTCCGGAAAGGCCGACAGCGCGCGCGCCATGTCGGGGGCGGGCATGGGAAAAGCCTCGAACGAAGTGAAACGGAACTGCCCCTGCCGCCCAGACGCCTGCCAGGCCAGAACGGTGGCCAGCAGGTTCAGTCCGGTCCCGAAGCCCAGTTCGGCAATGTGGAACCCGTCGGCGAACCGCTCCGGCAATCCGTTGCCCGCCAGGAACACATGCCGCGTCTCCTCCAGCCCGTCGTGCAGCGAGAAATAGGGGTCGTCGAACAGGGACGACACCGGCAGCACCCCGTCGCGCCATGTGACCTGTTCCCCCTGCCCTTCGCCCACGATCCAGCCCCGCACCCGAACGCGGGGACCATGGCGGATGGACGCGGCAATGACAATGCGGCCCGGTTTGCGGCGGGGCGCCTGACAGGGTAAGAGCGGCACCATGAGGGCCGTGCGATGACAGAAGTGACCGTGATGGGGGCCGGCATTTTCGGCCTGTCGATCGCCTGGACCTGCCTGAAGCGCGGCGCGCGCGTGCAGGTGATCGAGGCGGCGCGGATCGGCGCGGGATCCTCGGGCGGACTGGTCGGCGCGCTGGCCCCCCATACGCCGGAAAACTGGAACCCGAAAAAGCAGTTTCAGCTTGAAAGCCTGCTGATGGCCGAAGCCTTCTGGGCCGACGCGGCGCGACAATCGGGTGTTGATCCCGGTTATGTCCGCGCGGGCAGGCTCCAGCCGCTTGCCGATGGCCACGCCATCGCGATGGCCGAACGGCGGGCGGTGGCGGCGAAAGACCTCTGGCTTGGCCAGGCGGACTGGCGCATCGAACGCGGGACCGACCCCTGGCGCGGGGAAAGCCCGACCGGATCATGGGTCCGTGACACGCTGTCCGCGCAACTGCATCCCCGGCAGGCGATCCGCGCGCTGGCCGCCGCGATCCGGGCCGGTGGCGGCACCATCACCGAACTGGGCAGCGACGGCGCCCCGCATCCGCCGGGGAAGCCTCCGGCGGGGATGTTTGCAGACAGAAAATGGACCGGGCCGGTGATCTGGGCCACCGGCGTTCCGGGGCTCGCCGATCTGTCTGCCGATCTCGGCCACCCGCTCGGGGACGGCGTGAAGGGGCAGGCCGCGCTGTTCGCCTGCGCCGCACAAGGGAAGCCGCAGCTTTTCGTGGAGGGGCTGCATATTGTCGCCCATCCCGACGGGACAGTCGCGATCGGGTCAACGTCGGAGCGAAGCTGGAGCGATGCGCGGGAAACCGATGCCCAGCTTGACGCGCTGATCGAGCAGGCGCGCACGACCTGCCCGATGCTCCGCGCCGCCCCGGTGATCGACCGCTGGGCGGGCCTGCGCCCGCGGGCCGCCAGCCGTGCGCCGATGCTGGGTGCCTGGCCCGGCCGCCCCGGCCATTTCGTCGCCAACGGCGGCTTCAAGATCGGCTTCGGCATGGCGCCGAAAGTGGCCGAAGTGATGGCCGATCTCCTGCTTGCGGGCCGTGACGCGATCCCACAGGGCTTCCGGGTCGAGGACGGCCGTTAGGCCGCGCTCCGTGCCATCTCGCGCCGGAAACCCTCCATCAGACCCTGAACCGCCTTCACCGACCGCGCGTCGATCAGCCGTCCCTCCGCATCGAAGGCCTGGCGCGAACCGGCGATCAGCACTTCCGGCCCCGGCACGATCCGCACCTGAAAGGGCGCGAGCGCCAGACGCAGCGAATATTGCGACCGGTCGCCACCCCCCCGGCCTGCCGCCGCCGACATGATCGCCACCGGCTTGTCGGCCCAGGGATTGCCCTTCACCCGGCTTACCCAGTCAAGCGCGTTCTTCAGCACGCCGGGGATCATCTTGTTATACTCGGGCGTCGAGATCAGGATCCCGTCTGCCGCCGCGATCTGCCCGGCCAGCCGCGCAACATCGGCCGGGATCCCCTCCGCCACCTCAAGATCACCGTCGTAGAGCGGCAGGCGCAGGTTGGCCTCGTCATACTCCGCCGCGCCGAAAAGCCGCCGCGCCTCGGCCAGCAGCGTCCGGTTGGTCGACCCGGCGCGCAGGGCGCCGCAGATCGTCAGTATCCTGTCGCCGGCCATCTCATCCCCTGCTCAAAACCAGATCCAGCAGCCGCCCCGGCAGAAGCCGCCGCGCCGCGCCCATCAGATGGGTGGGCGTGGTCACGAAGTAACGGGCCTTCGGGCGTGGACTTTCCAGCGCGCTGAGCAGCTTGGCGGTCACCGCGCTCGCCGGCAGTTCGAACCGGTCCGGCCGCCCCGTATGTTCATAAAGCCGCTTCAGCAACCCCGCCTCATACTGGGCGCGGCGTGGACTGTTCCGCCAGTCGATCCAGCGTTCGAAATGCGGAATCGCATTGACCCGGATCCTGGACGTCACCGGCCCCGGTTCGATCAGGCTCACGCGGATCGGGGTATCGGCCATTTCCAGACGCAGCACGTCGGTCAGACCCTCCATGGCGAATTTCGTCGCCACATAGGCACCGCGCCAGCGGATGCCGACCAGCCCCAGGACCGACGAACAGTTGACAATCCGCCCGTAGCCCTGCCGCCGCATCACCGGGATCACCTGCCGCGCCAGTTCGTGATAGCCGAAAAGATTCACCTCGAAAATCGCCCGCAGCGCGTCGGTGGGCAGATCCTCCACAGCGCCGGGGCAGGCAAAGGCACCATTGTTGAAGATCGCGCCCAGGGTGCCGCCGGTACGGCCAAGGGCCTCCTCCAGCGCCGCCGCGATGCTGGCGGTATCGGCGTAGTCCAGCCGGAAGCTCTCCAGCCCCTCGCCCCGCAACCGTTCGCAATCGGCATCCTGCCGGCAGGTGGCAAAGACCCGCCAGCCGGCGCGCGTCAGCCCGTGCGCCGCGTCATGGCCGATGCCGGACGAGCAGCCGGTGATAAGGATTGATCTGTGTGCCATTTGTCCTGCCCGCTGCCCGTTCCGCAGCGATAGGGCAAAGCCCGGGTCAGGACAAACCGCTTTTCGGCCTAGCCCTCGGCGTCGTCCGCCGGTTCGGCATTGAGTTGGCCGTAGTTCTGCGCGCCGATCTCGCCGTACAGCCCGATCTGGGTTTCCAGGAAGTCGACATGAGCCTGTTCGTCCAGAATCAATTCATCAAACAATTGCATCGAGGCATAGTCGCCCGCCTCGGCGCAGTATTTCCTTGCCGCACTGTAAAGCTTGACCGCTTCCATCTCTGCCTCGAGATCGCACTTGAGGGTCTCCAGCACGTTTTCCCCAATGCGCAGCGGGTCGAGCGTTTGCAGGTTCGGATGGCCTTCGAGAAAGATGATGCGGTCGATCAGCTTGTCGGCATGGCCCATTTCCTCAATGCTTTCCTTGCGCATCCGCTTGGCAAGGCGACCATAACCCCAGTTCTTCTGCAGCCGGTAATGGAGCCAGAACTGGCTGACCGCGGTCAATTCAACGCGCAGGGCCTTGTTCAGGTATTCAATGACTTTCGCGTCGCCTTTCATCACACGTCTCCTCTTGCGCGCGACTGCGCAGGCCGCGCAGGATGGCCGGAACCTGCAGCTTATCATTCTGCCGCATCGTTGCAACGAACAACCGCAGGCAGCCGCCGCATTCCGGCGACTTCCCGAGTGCGTGATAGATTTTCCCGGGGGTGATCACCGTCGCGCGGTCGCTGGCGCGCATCCAGTCGATCGCCGCGTGAATGTCGGTATCGCTGATGCGCTGGCAGCTGCAGACGATCAAGATGAAACCCCGGAATTGGCCCCGCCATGTCTGATTGCAAATCCTGGCGAAGTCAATTCCGATTCTTTCTATCGGAAAACACTATGGGCCGCCGTCGATGAAGTTAGTTGCTGGACCGCGCCCCGGCCAGCCAATATATGGCAGCCATGTCCGATGCCAGCGACGATCTTCCGGTCTCCTCGACCACCTCCGAACCGCTGTCGCGCGCCATCGGCGAGCGCTATCTGACCTATGCACTGTCGACGATCATGCACCGGGCGCTGCCGGATGCGCGCGACGGGCTGAAACCCGTCCACCGCCGCATCCTTTACGCGATGCGCGAACTGAAACTGTCACCGACCGGCGGCTTTCGCAAATCGGCCAAGATTTCCGGCGACGTGATGGGCAATTACCACCCGCATGGCGACTTGGCGTTCTACGACGCCATGGCGCGCCTCGCCCAGCCCTTCGCGATGC
>CAZRKU010000038.1:0-27324 GCA_964600685.1 uncultured Frigidibacter sp.
GGGTGATCCGCAACCACCGCAACGCCGCCTATGGCAAGGCGGTCGGTTATGAGGAGGTGAACGTCGCCCCGGTGCCGCTTGACCATGCGAACATCCCCGTCGAAGGTCTTGGCGCGCTTGCCAAAACCGCCTGGGACGAGGCGCTCGAGCTTGGCGAGAAACACGGTTACCGCAATGCGCAATCCACCGTCATTGCGCCCACCGGCACCATCGGCCTGGTCATGGACTGCGACACGACCGGGATCGAGCCCGACTTCGCCCTGGTGAAGTTCAAGAAGCTCGCCGGCGGCGGTTACTTCAAGATCATCAACCGCTCGGTTCCCGCGGCGCTGGAAACGCTGGGCTACGGATCGGCCGAGATCGAGGAGATCATCGCCCATGCCGTCGGCCACGCGAGCCTCGGCAACGCGCCCGGCATCAACCACACGGCGCTGATCGGCCACGGCTTCGGCCCGCGCGAACTGGAAAAGATCGAGGCGGCGCTGCCCACCGCGTTCGACATCCGGTTCGTCTTCAACCAATGGACCCTGGGCGAGCAGTTCTGCACCGGCACGCTGGGCATTCCGGCGGACAAGCTGAACGACCCGACCTTTGAAATGCTGAAGCATCTGGGCTTCACCAAGGCGCAGGTCGACGCGGCGAACGATCATGTCTGCGGGACGATGACCCTGGAGGGCGCGCCGCACCTGAAGGCCGAACATCTGTCGGTGTTCGACTGCGCCAACCCCTGCGGCAAGACCGGCAGGCGGTTCCTGTCGGTGAAAAGCCACATCACCATGATGGCGGCGGCGCAGTCGTTCATCTCGGGCGCGATCTCCAAGACGATCAACATGCCGAACAATGCGACGATCACCGAGACGCTGGCGGCCTACGAACTTTCCCACTCGCTCGGGATCAAGGCCAACGCGCTTTACCGCGACGGGTCCAAACTCAGCCAGCCGCTGGCGTCGGCGCTGGTGGAGGATGACGAGGAGGCCGAAGAAATCCTGCTGAACGGCTCGGCGCAGGAAAAGGCCGCCGTCCTCGCCGAAAAGATCGTCGAGAAGATCATCGTCAAGGAAATCGTCCGCAATCACCGCGAGAAGCTGCCGGAACGCCGCAAGGGCTATACGCAGAAGGCCATCGTCGGCGGCCACAAGGTCTATCTCAGGACCGGCGAATATGGCGACGGCAAGCTCGGCGAGATCTTCATCGACATGCACAAGGAAGGCGCGGGCTTCCGGGCGATGATGAACAACTTCGCCATCGCGGTGTCGGTGGGCCTGCAATACGGCGTCCCGCTGGAAGAGTTCGTCGACGCCTTCACTTTCACCAAGTTCGAACCGGCGGGCATGGTGCAGGGCAACGACTCGATCAAGAACGCCACCTCGATCCTCGACTATATCTTCCGCGAACTGGCGGTGAGCTATCTTGACCGCACCGATCTCGCGCATGTGAAACCGCAGGGCGCGTCGTTCGACGATCTCGGCGGCGGCACCGACGAAGGCCAGCCCAACGTGGCGCCGATGAATGAAAGATCGGCCTCCAAGTCGCTGGAAGTGCTGCGGCAGATCTCCTCGACCGGCTATCTGCGCAAACGCCTGCCGCAGGATCTGATCGTGCTTCAGGGCGGCATCGCGGCGACGGCGCTGCCAGGCGATCCGCTCGTGGTTCTGAACACGCTGGTGCCGGCAACGGTGCAGACGACCATGCAGGGCGGCGGCACGGTCGGCGCGACCGCGCTGGCCAGCGGCACCGTGACGATGGACGCGCGCACCAAGGCCAGGATGCAGGGCTACGAAGGCGACCCCTGCGGCGAATGCGGCAACTATACTCTGGTGCGCAATGGCACCTGCATGAAGTGCAACACCTGCGGCGGTACGTCGGGGTGCAGCTGAGGAACCACCGCCCCCGGCCCGCCGGCCGGGGGAGGCATCCGGGGCGGGTGCGCTCGCCCCAGACGACGTTCAGGCCGCAGGCAGAAAACACCGAGCGGTACAATCACCGAGCCTGAACGGCGAAACTCAGGGGGGCAGGGCGACCTGCCCCTTTTTCTTTGATTTCAAGGCAGGATCCGCACTGTTATTGCCTAACGGGGAATAAATACGCCACTTTCCCCCCAACGCTTCCCCCTTGCACAAAGCCGCGCCGCCCCTAGATTGAAAGGGTGGCGATGGCCCCCGGGATCGGGACGCGCCCGCCACTGATGGAGATGTGAATGATGAAGACCCTGATCGCCTTCGCCCTGACCCTCGGCCTTTCGGCCGTATCGGCTCAGGCCCAGACCACGGTCAGCGATACCGACGGCAACGGCGTTTTCTCGATCGAGGAACTGACCGCCGCTTACCCCGACATGGATGCGGGCCTGTTTGGCCAGATCGACGTGGACGGGTCGGGCGCGATTGACGCCGACGAATTGCAGGCTGCGCGTGAAGGCGGGCTGATCGCCAGCTGACCCGCAGCGCCGGACGAAATCCTGGCCCCGCGCCCGGCAAAGGCGCGGGGCTATTCTGTTCAGACGCCGCGTGACAGGGCGGCGACGCCGGTGCGCGCCACGTCGGCCAGCCCCAGGGGCCGCATCAGATCGGCGAAGGCGTCGATCTTTTCCGGCGTCCCGGTGATTTCGAAAACAAAGCTTTCAAGCGTGGAATCGACCACGTTCGCGCGGAAGATCTCGGCCAGCCGCAGCGCCTCGATCCGTTTCTCGCCGGTGCCCGCCACCTTGAACAGCGCCAGCTCCCGCTCCACCGACGGCCCCTCGACCGTCAGGTCATGCACGTCATGCACCGGCACCAGACGGCCCAACTGCGCCTTGATCTGCTCGATCACCGAAGGCGTGCCGCGCGTGACCACGGTGATGCGCGACAGGTGGCCCTTGTGATCGACCTCGGCCACGGTCAGGCTTTCGATGTTGTAGCCACGCCCGGCGAAAAGCCCGATCACCCGCGCCAGGACACCCGCCTCGTTATCGACCAGCACGGCCAGCGTATGGGTTTCGATCGCCTGCGCATTCGGATCGCGCAGATCATAGGCGGAATGGCTGGATGCGCCCTTCTTGATGTTCAGTGCGGACATGTGCGCGCCTCTGCCTTCATTTTCTGTCTCCAAATATCCTGGGGGTCCGGGGGTGAAACCCCCGGCCTCCGCCTCAGACCAGGACGGCGCCGCCTGCCTGGATCGCCCCCTCGGTCGAGGCATCGCCCAAAAGCATCTCGTTGTGTGGCTTGCCGCTCGGGATCATCGGGAAGCAGTTTTCATGCTTCTCGACCATACAATCGAAGATCACCGGCCCGTCATAGTCGAGCATCTCCCGGATCGCCTCGTCGAGCTTGGCCGGGTCCGAACAGCGGATGCCCTTGCAGCCGAACGCCTCGGCCAGTTTCACGAAGTCGGGCAGGGCCTCAGACCAGCTGTGCGAATAACGCTCGCCATGCAGCAACTGCTGCCACTGGCGCACCATGCCCATCCGTTCGTTGTTCAGGATGAACTGCTTGACCGGGGCGCGGAACTGCATGGCCGTGCCCATTTCCTGCATGTTCATCAGCCACGATGCCTCGCCCGCTACGTTGATCACCAAAGCTTCCGGGTGCGCGATCTGCACGCCGATCGATGCCGGCAGGCCATAACCCATCGTGCCCAGCCCGCCGCTGGTCATCCAGCGGTTCGGGGCATCGAAATGCAGGAATTGCGCGGCCCACATCTGGTGCTGGCCGACCTCGGTGGTGATGTAGCGGTCGCGGTCCCTGGTCAGCGCCTCCAGCCGTTCCAGCGCATATTGCGGCTTGATGGTCCTGGTGGAGCCTTTGTAGGTCAGGCACTTCTTCAGCTTCCACTGCTCGATCTGGCCCCACCATTTCGCCAGTCCGTCCTTGTTCACCTTGCGCCCGCGCGCCTTCCAGATGTTCAGAAGGTCTTCCAGCACGTGGCCCACGTCGCCGACGATGGCGACATCGACATGGATCACCTTGTTGATCGAGGAGGGGTCGATGTCGATATGGGCCTTTTTCGAATGCGGGCTGAAATCCGCGATCCGCCCGGTGATCCGGTCATCGAACCGCGCGCCGACGTTGATCATCAGATCGCAGCCGTGCATCGCAAGGTTCGCCTCGTAAAGCCCGTGCATGCCCAGCATGCCGACCCAACCCTTGCCGGAGGCGGGATAGGCGCCAAGCCCCATCAGGGTCGAGGTGACGGGAAAGCCCGTCGCATCGGCCAGTTCGCGCAGAAGCTGGCTGGCGCCGGGGCCGGAGTTGATCACGCCGCCGCCCGTATAGAAGATCGGGCGCTCGGCCTTCTCGATCAGGTCGACCAGCGCGGTGATGGCGGCAAGGTCGCCCTTCACCCTTGGGGCATAGTGGCTCACCTTCGCCTCGCGCGGCGCGCTATAGGTGCCGGTCGCGAACTGCACGTCCTTGGGAATGTCGACAAGCACCGGGCCGGGGCGGCCGCTCTTGGCGACATGGAAGGCCTGATGGATCGTTTCCGCCAGCTTCTCGGTGTCCTTCACCAGCCAGTTGTGCTTGGTGCAGGGGCGGGTGATGCCGACCGTGTCGGCCTCCTGAAAACCATCGGTGCCGATCATGAAGGTCGGCACCTGTCCCGACAGGACCACTATGGGAATGGAATCCATCAGCGCGTCGACCATGCCGGTCACGGCATTGGTCGCGCCGGGGCCGGAGGTCACGAGGACAACGCCGGGCTTGCCGGTCGAACGGGCATAGCCTTCGGCCATATGCACTGCGCCCTGTTCGTGGCGCACGAGGATGTGGCGAATGTCGTTTTGCTGGAAAATCTCGTCATAGATCGGAAGGACCGCACCGCCCGGATAGCCGAAGACCACTTCGACGCCCTGATCCTTCAGCGCCTGCACCACCATCTTCGCACCAGTCATCTGCCGTGACATCCGTCTCTCCGTCTCTTACCCGCCTCAAGTAACAAAAAGCCCCCGAGGGTCATCGGGGGCGCATGGGAACCATTATGGTCTGCCGTTACCGGCCCATGCGCCAACACCCCCCAAGTACAAGGATCGCCTCCATCGGCTTCTTCCTTTGCTGCTTCGCGGCGGACATTATGTGCCCGGCGTAGGGGCGTCAACCGCGAAAATCGGGAATAAAGTGTCCGTGTGGCGATATATTTGCTATTTTTCTTTCGTGCGACGACCGCTGGAGGAAAGAAACGCGAAATTCTGTCCAGCGGTTGCCGCCTTTGCGATGCTGCATCGTGCATGTAACCATCCTGCGCGCGGGGGCTAGGCAGTTGACTGCGCAGTCAATATGATGGCCTGACACTCAGGGAGGGCCGCATGAAACAAATTTCAGACGCAGAACGCCGGATCGCCAACATTCGCGAGGCGGAGTTTCGGCCCTTTGTCTACCCGGACGGACTGGCGCTGGGGGACACGGTGCTTCAGCTCGATGAGGGCCGTCCATTGGGCGAAGGGTTCCATATCTACAAGATGCCCGCCGGCATGACGACGCGCGGCCACCGCCACAACGGGCACGAGCAGTTCCTGATCCTCGAAGGCGAGCTGCATGAAAGCGACGGCACGATCCTGCGGGCGGGCGATCTGGTCTTTTACCGCGATGGCAGCGAGCATCGTTCCTACACGCCGGACGGTTGCCTGCTGGCCGTCCATATCGCCGGGCCGGAGGTGACGGTCGAATAGGATCAGGGGCCGCCAATCAACCTGTCTGCGCCGCGTGATGGTCGCGACCGGTTTCCGCGGACGTTGCACGCGGACGGGTTGACAGCGCCGCAGCGCTCACTCGGCGGCCTGGGCCTGCATCATGCGGTCCTTCAGCCGATGGCCCACCTCCATGATCCGTTCGATCACCGGCATGAACTCGCGCCCCAGATCCGTCAGCTCATATTCGACCGAGGGGGGCGAAGTCGGCATCACCCGGCGGATCAGGACGCCCTTTTCCTCCATCTCGCGCAGGCGCTGGGTCAGCACTTTTGCGGAAACCGCCGGGATGTCGTGGCGCAGTTCCGAAAAGCGCCGCGCCCCCGCCGACAGGTTCCAGATGATGTTCGGCGTCCAGGCCGTGCCGAGGAATGTCATGCACTGACCGATCGGGCAGAGCGGTTTTGGTGCACGATTCTTTCTTAGTTTCAAGGCCATGGCAAAACTCATCCGCGGTTTCAGGTTACCCGGCAGATACCGCAAACTGGTCGTTACCACAAGTGCAGTGGTTTCCTTTTGTAACGGTGCAATCTAACGCTGCCGCATCGCAACATCCAGACGGAGACCCCTGATGAAACTCTATTACAAACCCGGTGCCTGTTCGATGGCCTCGCATATCGTCTTGCGCGAAATCGGCCAGCCGTTCGAGATCGAGAAGGTCGACACGGCCACCGGGACCACTGAAAAGGGCGCCGACTTCCTGTCGGTCAATCCCAAGGGCAAGGTGCCCGCCCTGGCGGTCGACGGCGAGGTTCTGACCGAAGGCCCGTCGATCCTGCAGTTCGTCGCCGACCGCGCGGGCGATGAAATCCTTGCTCCCCGCGCCGGAACCATGGCCCGCGCCCGGGTCAACGAACTGCTGAACTTCACCGGCACCGAACTGCACATCGCCTTCCACCCGCTTTTCAATCCCGCGTCGGACGATGTGGCAAAGGCTGCTGCCCGCCAGACGGTCGGCAAGAAGTTCGACTGGCTGGAGGCCAAGCTGGCGGACGGGCGCAATTATCTGACCGGTTCGACTTTCACCGTCGCCGACGCCTATGCCTTTGTCGCGTCGAACTGGGCCAACTTCACCGGCATCTCGCTGTCGGCCTGGCCGAAGCTCAATGCCTTCGTCCAGCGGGTTGCGGCGCGGCCCTCGGCGCAGGCGGCGATGAAAGCCGAAGGGCTTCTGGGCTGAGGTCATTCGGATGGACAGGGAATTCATTGCCATCTCCGCCGTGATGCAGGACTATTTCGATGGTCTTCATCACAGCGACACCACGCGGCTGGCGCGCGTCTTCCATCCGCAGGCGCAATATGCCTGCGCCACCGATGGAACGCTTCTCTACCGGACGATGGGGGAATATTTCCCCATCGTCGACGCGCGGCCCTCGCCCGCCTCGCGCAACGAGGCGCGGACCGACAGGATCCTGTCGATCGACTTTCAGGGTCCGGTGACGGCGCGGGTTCTGGCCACCTGCGCGATTGCCGAAAAGGATTTCACCGACTGCCTGACGTTCCTGAAGCTCGACGGGCGATGGCAGGTGATTTCCAAGGTCTTCCACTATGATCTGAAAGGGTGAGGCGATGCCTTACGTGAACCTCAAGATCACTCGCGAAGGGGCGACCGCCGGACAGAAGGCGCAGTTGATCGCCGGTGTGACCGGCCTTCTGGTCGACGTCCTGCACAGGAATCCCGCGCCACCTTCGTCGTCATCGACGAGGTGGCGATCGAGGACTGGGGCGTCGGCGGGCTGCCGGTCGAGGAATACCGCGCGACTCTGGCCAAGGGCTAGGTGTTTGATCCCACGGTTTGCTGGTGCGATCTTTTCCGTGGCATGGAAGGAAGCCCTACGGGACAGGTTGGTCATGGAAGCGCCACCACCGCGTTCGCCGTCAGAGCTGCAATACGGCGGGCGCAAGCTTCGCTCGCGCAACTGAGACGGGGCCACCGGTTCGCCCATCTTCGTCTTGGGCCCAAGGCGCTGCTTGCCGCCGGTCGAATGTTGGCGGGGCGCAAGACCAAACCGGGCTGCAAAATCTTGCGCCGTGCGGAACGCATCCGGTGGCGGGCCAAGAACTGCAATCGCGGTGGCGATCAGCCGCGCGGCGTTGGCCACACCCTGCGGCACGATCTGTCCGAACTCGCGCAGATCGTCGCGCAGGGCATTGATGGTCTGCGTCCTCAGCCGGACCAGAAGCTCGCGCACGGGGAAGACCATGGCCGCACCCTGGGTCGCTTCGCTCTTCACGGGAACAAGGCGCATCGTCGGGCGTATAGCTGCTTCACAGGTCGGCGCGGCGATCAGCGGATGGTGCGATTGTTGATCCGCCAGTCGGGAAGGCCGTAGTTTTCCGGCCAGGGATAGACCTCACGCTGGTCGAAATAGACGACACCGGCCAGGTTCGGCAGATCCGGCCGGGCGACGCGGACGGTGTTTTCCCAATCGGCCACATAGGCCTCGCTGCCCGAATAGCCGAGTTCGGCCACCACCACCGGCTTGCCGAAGGCGGCGGCGCGGCGATAGCGCGGCTCCATGATTTCGGCATAGGTCCGGTCACGCCCGAACTTGTTCTGGTCCCACTCCTGCAAGCCGAACACGGTGATGCCGACGATGTCGACATAATCGTCACCGGGATAATAGGCCTCCATGCCTTCATCGCCGAGGGGGGACCACATCACGTTGATGTTCGGCGCCGACTCGCGGCAAAGGGTGATCATGCGGCGGAAGGCGGTGATATAGTCTTCCGGTCGCCAGCCGGACCAGATGAACTGGCCTGACTTGTCATCCATCTCGTGCGCCCAGCGGAGCGTGACCGGGCTTTGCAGCCCGCCGATCACGGTGCAGATGTCGCGCATGTTCTGGTCATATTCGCCCTTGGCGATGCCCGCGCGCAGATACTGCGCGGTATTGCGTTCGCTGCGCGACCAGGTCCAGGGCTCGAGCGTCACCAGAAGCGCGCGGTTGCGTTCCAGCGCATAGGCGTCCGCGTCATTGAGCGACTGCAGATAGACGTCTTCCCAGGGCAGGAACAGATGTTCGATCACCGGCGCGGGGTCATCACTGAAATCGCCGCCAGGATCGTAAGCGCCAAAGGGCACCGTGCCGGGCGGCGCGGCCTGTGCGGCGGTGATCGGCAGGCTGGCAGCCAGCAGGGCCGCGCGCCCCAGTTCGGTGACAGATGCAAACCTCATGACGACGCTCCTTTGAAATCCGGTTCAGTTCCAGCCCGGATCGAACCGGTAATGCACGCGTTTGTAGACATTCATCCCCGCCCCGGACGCGGAATACTCCGCGCGCGCAATCCGGAACGGTTCCAGGCCGACGCTGAGAGCATAAAGGCTTTCGGTGCCGCGCGCCATGACCGCCACGGCGATCAGCACGCACAGCGATGCCGCCGACCCCAGCTGGAAGGCTGCCGAATGCCAGCGCCGTTTCAGATCGGCGGCATTGTCTTGCAGATGGCGGGCGACGATCGCCAGGGTGATGCCGGCATAGATCAGCGCATTGATCCCCGACAGGATATGAAAGCCCCGCGCCTCGCCCACGTCGGAAACCAGGATCACCGGCAGGATTGCCCCCAGCGCCAGCCCGGCATAGACCGCCACCACCCGCGACGGCAGGCGGCGCGTCGCCGCCTCGCCCTTGGGCGTCACCCGGAAATCGACGAAGCGGCCGGTCAGCCGGTCGCGCAGCGCCATCACGCAGCCCCACAGGGCCCAAGGCCATTGAACGAAGACGAACAGGATCTTCTCCCAGCTCATCACCTTGCCGTCGAAGGGGCGGAAAAACCCGTCGCGGCGGATCTGGAACGCATACCAGATCAGGATGGCCATGGTCGGGGCCGTATGGCCGATGAAGGCGGGGTAGGTGACGTCGGCGAACCGCGCATCGTTCAAGAGCGCATAGATCGGCACGACATAGAGAAAGACCATGGTGGCCGAAAAGACCGGATACCAAAGCTGGCCGAACAGGAACAGGAATTTCAGCCGTGCCGGAAGCCGGCCCAGATAGCCGCCGGTGTAGGACAGAAGCAGCGTCACCAGGCTGCGCGCCCACTGGAATTCCTGCACCGCCAGATCGGCGACATTGGCCGGCCCGTCGCCATAGGCGATCGCGTCGATCGCATGCACGCCCTTCCAGCCGCCGGCGGCCATCAGCAGCGTTGTCGAATGATCCTCGGCCAGTTCCGGCCCCAACCCACCGACCGCCTTCAGCGCCCGGGTGCGCACCGCATAATGCGAGCCGATGCAGATCGGCGTGAACAGCCGCGTGTAGCCGGTCTGCAGCAGGCCATGAAAGGCTGCCTCGGCATGCAGGCGGGTGCGCGCCGCCCAGCTGCCTTCGGCATTGGCCGCGCAGATCGAGGGGGCGCTGACATAGCCGACCTCGGGGTCGGCGAAGGGGCGCAGCATTTCCCGCAAATAGCCCGGCTGCGGCACGTGATCGGCGTCCATCTGCACGACGATGTCATAGGCGTCATAACCGTGATGGTCGTAGAAATAGGCCAGGTTGCCTTCCTTGCAGCGGGTGCGGCGCGGCCAGGCGGCGCGGTGATAGTCGGCCACGCCCTTGCGGCTGGACACGCGCACGCCCCGCGCCGCGCACCAGGCGACGGTTTCGGGCGTCGGGTCTTCGTCCGCCAGCCAGGTGTCGTGCGGGTGGTCCTGCGCCAGCATCGCCGTCAGGGTGCGCTGCAACAGCGCCAGCGGTTCGCCAGGGGTCTTGGTCACCACCATCGCCACCCGCCACTGGCCGGGCCGGGGGTCGGGCGCGCAGGACCGGCGGCCATTCAGGAAGACCAGGACGAAATAGGTCTGCAGGAAATAGATCCAGGCCATGCAGGCGGTGGCGATACTATAGCGCAAAGTGTCGATATTGTGGATCGGCTTCAGCCACCACCCCCAGAAGAACAGGGCGGAGACCGCCCACAGGATCGAGGCGGCGATGTATTTCTCACGCGTGCGCCCCGTCAGGATCGGGGCCAGGTATCTGTCGCGCTCAACCATGGTCAGGCAACCCGCGCCTGACCCTGGATAAGGCTGAGGCCGAACCAGGGGGCGGCATGGGCGACGATCGTGTCGAGGTCCGACAGATCGGTGCGAAAGCCCAAAAGCCGTTCGGCCAGCGCCGGATCGGCGGTCAGTTCGGCCGGGTCACCGGCACGGCGCGGGGCAAGGCGCAAGGGCACCCTGCGGCCCGTCACCCGTTCGACGGCATCGCAGACCTCCAGCACCGAATGGCCACGCCCCGAACCAAGGTTGACCGCCACGCTCTTCTGGCCGCTCTCAAGGTAGAGAAGCGCCAGAAGATGTCCGCGGGCCAGATCGCTGACATGGACGTAGTCCCGGATGCAGGTGCCGTCGGGCGTGTCATAGTCATCGCCGAAGACACTGAGCGGGCCGGCCCCCGCCGCCGCGCGCAGGGCCAACGGCAGAAGATGGGTCTCGGGGTCGTGGCGTTCGCCAAGCAGGCCCGACGGGTCGGCACCGGCGGCGTTGAAATAGCGCAGCGCCACATGCCGCAGGCCATAGGCCACGTCATAGTCCTGCAGCATCTGCTCGCAGATCAGCTTGGTGCGGCCATAGGGATTGATCGGCGTTTGCGGCGTCGTCTCGTAGATCGGCAGCAGGTCGGGCACGCCATAGGTGGCACAGCTCGACGAAAAGACGATGCGTGTGATGTTCGCCTCGCGTGCGGCCCGCAGCAGCGCCCCCATGCCGCCGACATTGTTGTCATAGTAGAGGGCGGGGTTGGCCACGCTTTCGCCGACATAAGCGGAGGCGGCGAAATGCAGGATGCTGTTGATCCGGAACTGCCGCATCGCGGACACCAGCGCACCGCTGTCGCGCACGTCCCCCCGGACGAGGGGGCCCCAGCGAACGGCATCGGCATTCCCGGTGCTGAGGTTGTCAAAGACGACCGGAAGCGCCCCGGCATCGGCAAGGGCCTTGCAGGCGTGTGACCCGATGAACCCCGCACCGCCGGTGACGAGAACCCGCATGCGTGACAGAACGCTCATTGGACGCACTCCTTCTGGCGGGAAGCCTGCTTGTCCGCGGCCTGATCCGTTTCAGGCTCAGACCGGGCGATCGTCCGGTCGGGACCGCCGACCCGCCACCGCTTCAATCGCGCCGGTTCCAGTTGGTTCATCGCGGCCGGGGCCGCAGTCTTGAATTTACGCACGGGGGCGATCCGATACGTTGGCGGCGAAGCCGGGCAGCCGAGGTTGACGATCACATCCACTGCCCCCGCAATCGGAACGGGATCGCAGGCATCCTCTCGGATCGGGGTAAACCGTTGATTGGCGGCGTGATGGGCCATGTCGGCCAACCTTTCCACCGGCAGGTTGGCCGACATGGCCGCGCGATCACTGCGGGCGAGCAGATGCGACCCGACCAATCCCGAGCCGCCGCCGACAAGTCCCGACGGTCCCTTCTGTTCCTGGCTGAAATCCCCCGCGAAAACCTTGGCGGCATTCAGGTTCTTGAAATCTTCAGGCATCAAATCCACCCCAAATTGGGTGTGGCGCGCAGTTCAAAAAAATATCCTCGGCAGCAGTCGCCTTTCGCCGCCACTCTCGAAATAAAGAGCGCGTGTCGAAGACGACGGAAGCAACCAAAACCGAACCACTGGCCACGATAAACACTACGTCCCCACGCCCCTGAATCTAGTCGCGCACCCGGACCTGTCAACGAAATGCTGACGCCGCCCGGCGACTGTGCGCGTAAACTGCCACAATATTGCCGCAATTGGCAAACTGATTGCGCCAACGGGCAACTGCGAAAAATGTGATGTTGCCGTTTCCGCCTGCTTCGCTGGTTCGTGGGATTACGGCGCGAAAGGTAAAGGTCCTACCTGCTTGGATTGTTGTTTGAGAATGACCAATTAAGCGTGCCGGTGAGCGTGCCCCTGATTCGACTGTCTGGATCATGGAAACGAACTTTTGCGCCGACGGCGACATTTTCGACAATTGCGGCAGGAGCTGATTCAGAAAAATGACCCCGGCGGTTGCTGCCGGGGCCGTTTCAGGATGTTGCCTTTGTTCAAGCAGACCTGCGCCGGCGCACCAGGCCCAGCAGGCCAAGTGCCGCGGCAAGACCGGCGACCGGAAGGGGAAGCGGCACGGGCGCAACCACGAGGTTGGAATATTCAAAACCACCCAGGGTCGAGGAAAACCGCACTTCATTGAAGCGGATGCCGGACAGATTGACCAGTGCTGCGCCGCGCCCGGGATTGCCCACGGTGACGCCGAGCTGATTGCCCGCGACACTGCCGACCACGGCGCCATTCAGCACGAATTCGATCAGGTTGCCCACGTCGTATGACCCCCAGAGCAGTGACAGGCTGCGCTGCACGCCGGCAAAGGACAGGACATTCACGTTGGAGCGGCTGGGGCTTTGCCAGGTGGCCCAGAAGGGCAACGTCTGCCACCCGGCCAGCGGGGTCGAACCGATGGTCTGGTTCGTGCCGAAAATGCCCGGATCGAAGGGCGAGCAGAACGAAACGCACGGGTCGATGGTCGGGAACCACGGATTAGGCATCTGCAGGGGGGCCGACGCCCAGCTTGCCCCATTCGGCAGCGCCACGGTCTGCGAGGTGTTCACCATGTTCCAGGCACCACCATCGGTCGCAACCGTCTGCACGGTCAGTGCCGTCGCTGACAGGGGCAGAAACCCGATCACAGACGCCAGAACAAATTTCTTCAACATCACAAGCCCCATCCACGAACGAAACAACAACCCGTTGACGATCATCTACTTCTCCGTCCCGGTTCTGACAAGCCTCGGCCTTACTTTTGCCAGATTGTCGGCAGGCTTCGGCAACAGTCAGTGCCTCTTTCGTCCATTGTCGACCGGGTTGCCGGGGCAGGACCATGCGCCTGCGCGAATCCCCGGCTTGACCGGGGCGATGTTTCGGGCAACTCTGGGTGAATATCGGACAGATTCCGAATGGCATCGTAGCCCCGTGCGCAGTTTCCCGCGGAAACTGTTCCGGGGTCTTTTGTTTTGGGGGCGGCATGCGGCGGCGGATCGAAGTCGGGTTGCTCTATTCGCGCAGCGGCAGCTATGCGCTGATCGCGGAAGCCTGCCGCGCGGGCGCCCTTGCTGCGGTTGGGGAAGTGAATGCCGATCCTGTCCTCGACCTCACCATCCTGCCTGTCGAACGTGATCCAAAGGGCAACATCGACCTTTATGCGCCCCTCTGCGAGGATATTTTCCGAAACTCGTCAGCCCGCCATGTGATCGGCTGCGTCACCTCCTGGAGCCGCAAGGAGGTCATTCCGGTGGTCGAGAAATCGGCGGCGACCCTTTGGTATACGGTGCCCTATGAGGGGTTCGAGGCCTCGGATCACGTCGTCTATACCCATGCCTGCCCGAACCAGCATCTTCTGCCCCTGCTCGACTGGTGTTTTCCGCGGTTCGGTCGACGCGCCTATCTGACCGGATCGAACTACATCTGGGGGTGGGAGATGAACCGCCTTGCCCGCCAGATCATCGCCGAGGCGGGCGGCGAGGTGACGGGCGAGCGCTATCTGCCGATCGGGTCGACCGACGTGGCCCGCATGGTCGCGGAGATCGAGGTGACACGCCCGGACTTCGTGCTGAACATGCTGATTGGGCCGTCCTCCTACGAATTCATGCGTGCGCTGACGGCATTGGCGGCACGCGATCCGGCCTTCGCGCCCGACCGCTGCCCTGTCCTGTCGTGCAACATCACCGAATGCGAGTTGCCCGCGCTGGGTGCGGCGGCAGAGGGGCTGATCGCGGCCGGTCCCTGGTTTGCCGGTGCGACCGGCTGGCCGCCGGACGGGCGGCCCTTCGGATCCTCGCACGAGGCCGCCTGTTACGCGGCGGTCCGGGAACTGGCGCGGCTTCTGTCCGGCCAGCCCCGGGCCGAGATGCTGCCACTGTCGGAGTTGCTGGGCAGTGTGGGCGGCCAGACCAGCATGATCGACCCGACCACCCATCACACGACCCTGCCGGTGCTGATCGCTCGGGTGGAAGGCGGGCGCTTTCAGCCACTTGCGGAACTGCCGGCGGTGGCGGGCGACCCCTATCTGACGCGCGGCAGTGGGCGGGCGGTTGCGCTGCCGCCCAAACTCAGGGCGGTGACATGAGGCGGGGCCTGCATATTCCTGATCTGGGTCAGGCGCGGGCGCTGATCGTGCACCGACCCCATGTGACCGTGCAGGCGCTGAGCCGTCAGTTGCAGGCCATCGGGCTGTCGGTCGCCGAAAGCTGGCCGGAACCGGGTCCAGGAATCCTTGGCTTCGATTACGTCTTCTTTGATGCCGACATGGGCTATGATGGCCAGTTTCCCTGGGCGGCGGGGGCCAGCCCGATGCCGATGATCGCGCTGATCGGGTCGGAGGCACCGGGCCGCATCGAATGGGCGCTGGCGCAGGGTGCCCATGCGCAGATTCTGAAACCGGTGGGCGACGGCGGGGCTTTCTCGGCGCTGCTGATCGCGCGCCAGACGTTTGAAGCGCGTGCCAGCCTCAGGGCGGAGATCACTGACCTCAGGGCGCGTCTGGCGGACCGCCAGATTCTTCTGCGGGCGGTGACGCTCCTGATGGCGCAGGGGCGCAGCGAGGCCGAGGCCTATGGCCTGCTGCGCAGCCGCGCCATGGCGCTCCGCGAGACGGTCGAACAGGCCGCGCGGCGGGTTCTGGCGCGGTTCGAGGGCGGGGAGGGTGCGGATGACCGATCAGACCGTGCCTGAATTGCGGCGCGCCGGGATCTTTGCCCGGTTGACGCGAAGGCCGACGGCGGTGGCTGGCTTGGGCATCATCCTCGCCACCGTGCTGGGCGCGGCGCTGGCGCCCTGGATCGCGCCGTTTGACCCGGCGGCGCAGTTGTTCGACGGGCTGACGATCGAAGGCGCGCCGCTTCCACCCGGTGGAGCCTATTCCATGGGCACCGACCTTCTGGGGCGCGACCTGCTGAGCCGGATCCTTTATGGCGCTCGCACCTCCCTGGTGATCGGGGTGGTGGCGAACGGGCTGGCGTTATTGATCGGCACGGTCATCGGGCTGACGGCCGGCTATTTCCGGGGCTGGGTCGGGGCGGTGCTGATGCGCTTCACCGACCTGATGATGGCTTTTCCGGCCCTCCTGCTGGCCATCTGTCTGGCGGCGATCTTCCACCCGTCGCTCTGGATCGTCGCGTTGGTCATCGCGCTGGTGAACTGGGTCCAGACGGCAAGGGTGATCTATACCGAGACGACGGCGCTGGCCGAATCCGAGTTCATTGCCGCTGAAAAGACCTTGGGTGCGGGCACGGGCCGGATCCTGTGGCACCATCTCCTGCCGCATCTGGTGCCGACCATTATTGTCTGGGGCACGCTCGGCATTTCCACCACCGTGCTGCTGGAGGCGACGCTCTCCTTCCTTGGGGTGGGCGTCCAGCCGCCGACGCCAAGCTGGGGCAACATCATCTTCGAGAACCAGACCTGGTTTCAGGCGGCGCCCTGGCTGGTGTTCTTTCCCGGCGCGGCAATCCTGACCCTCGCGCTCGCCTTCAACCTTCTGGGCGACGCGCTGCGCGAAGAGCTTGACCCCAGGCAACGGGGGCGGGGCTGATGGCCGGCTATCTGCTGCAGCGGCTGTTCCAGTCCGCGCTGATCCTTCTGGGGGTCAGTTTCATCACCTTCTTCCTGCTTTTCGTCCTGCCCGCCGATCCGGTGCGCCAGATCGCCGGTCGGGCGGCGACCGCGGAAACCGTGCAGAACATCCGCGAACAGCTCGGCCTCGACCGGCCGTTCCTGGTGCAGTATGGCCGCTATCTGGCGGCGCTTTTGCAGGGCGATCTCGGGCGGTCCTACCTGCAAAAATCGCAGGTGTCCGAACTGATCGCCGCGCGCCTGCCCGCGACACTTCTTCTGATGGCCGCCGGCATCCTGTGCGAGCTGGTCTTCGGCCTGACCATGGGCATCATCGCCGCGCTCCGCCAGGGACGGATGGCCGATCAGGGGCTGATGCTGACCTCTTTCGTCGCCGTCTCGGCGCCGCAATTCGTGGTGGGCCTGCTGCTGCTCTATGTCTTCGCGGTCAGGCTTGGCTGGTTTCCGATCGGCGGCTACGGGACGTTGGCGCATCTCGTCCTGCCCGCCGTCACGCTCGGCATTCTCGGCTCGGGCTGGTATGCGCGGATGATGCGATCTGCGATGATCGAGGTGTTGCGGGCCGATTACATCCGCACCGCGCGCGCCAAGGGGCTAAGCCGCGCCCGCGTCGTCCTGCGCCATGCGGTCCCGAACGCCATCCTGCCGGTGATCGCCATGATCGGCATCGACATCGGCGTCTTCATGGGCGGCGTCGTGGTGGTGGAAAGCGTGTTCGGCTGGCCAGGTATCGGGCAGCTCGCCTGGCAGGGGGTCCAGCGCGTGGACATCCCGATCATCATGGGCGTCACGCTGGTCTCCGCCTTCTTCATCGTTCTGGGCAATCTTCTGGCCGATCTGCTCGCCCCCCTGATCGACCCGCGCATCCGACTGAAGTGACTTGACCAACCAACAGGAGAGAGAAATGAAACGACTGCTCGCAACGACCGCCATCGCGCTTTCCCTCGCCCTTCCCGCGGCGGCGCAAGATTATACGCCCGACCCGAACGCCAGGCCGGGTGGCGCGATCACCATCACCTACAAGGACGATGTGGCGACGCTTGATCCGGCCATCGGGTATGACTGGCAGAACTGGTCGATGATCAAATCGCTGTTCGACGGGCTCATGGATTATGTGCCCGGCACCACGACGCTGCGCCCCGGCCTTGCCGAAAGCTACGAGATTTCCGGGGACGGCCTGACCTATACGTTCCGTCTGCGCGCCGGCGTGAAGTTCCACAACGGGCGCGAGATGACGGCCGACGACGTGAAATATTCGCTCGACCGGGTGACGACGCCCGCCACCCAGTCGCCGGGGGCCGGTTTCTTCGGCTCGATCAAAGGGTTCGAGAAGATGGCGGACGGGTCTGCCACGTCACTTGAAGGGGTGACGGTCATCGACCCCGCGACGGTCAGGATCGAACTTTCGCGGCCGGATGCGACCTTCCTGCATGTCATGGCCATCAATTTTTCGTCCGTCGTGCCGAAAGAGGCGGTCGAGGAGTTCGGGGCCGACTTCGGCAAGAATCCGGTCGGCACCGGGGCCTTCAAGCTGGCGGAATGGACGACCGGCCAGCGCCTCGTCTTTGAAAAGAACGGCGACTACTGGCGCGCAGGCGTGCCCTATCTGGATCAGGTGGTGTTCGAGGTGGGCCAGGAGCCGGTCGTGGCGCTGCTGCGCCTTCAGAGTGGGGAAGTCGACGTGCCCGGCGACGGCATTCCGCCGGCGAAGTTCCAGGAAGTGATGACCGATCCGGCGCAGGCCGAACGTGTCGTCGAAGGTGGTCAGCTCCACACCGGCTATGTGACGATGAATGTCACGACGCCCCCGTTCGACAATGTGAAGGTGCGGCAGGCGGTGAACATGGCGATCAACAAGGACCGGATCGTCCAGGTGATCAACGGGCGGGCCAAACCCGCGACCCAACCTCTGCCGCCGACCATGCCCGGTTACACCGACGGTTACGCGGGCTATGCCTATGACCCGGCGGCCGCCAAGGCGCTTCTGGCCGAAGCCGGCGTCGCCGACGGGTTCGTGACCGACCTTTATGTGATGAACACCGATCCGAACCCGCGCATCGCCCAGGCGATCCAGCAGGATCTGGCCGCCATCGGCATCACGGCCAATATCCAGTCCCTTGCCCAGGCGAACGTGATCGAGGCCGGGGGCGCCGGAACCGCGCCGATGATCTGGTCGGGCGGCATGGCCTGGATCGCGGATTTTCCCGATCCGTCAAACTTCTACGGGCCGATCCTCGGCTGCGCGGGCGCGGCCGAAGGCGGCTGGAACTGGTCGAAATACTGCAACGAGGATCTCGACAAGGCCGCCGCCGCCGCCGACGCCATGTCCGATCCGGCCAGGGCGGCCGACCGGCTGAAAGCCTGGTCGGATGTCTATATGAAAGTGATGGAGGACGCGCCCTGGGCCCCGGTCTTCAACGAGGAACGCTATACGATGAAGTCGGCGCGCATGGGCGGGGACGACAGTCTTTATGTCGATCCCGTGTCGATTCCGGTCAACTATGATTATGTCTACGTGACCGAGTGATCCCATGTGCAAGGACTGCAACTACACGATCCACGGCGCGCAGCACCATTTCGGCTGGGACAATTCCCTCGCCCCGGCGCTGCGCACTGATCCCGGCGCGACGATCCTTTTCCACTGTCACGACAGTTCGGCGGGCCAGCTTGGCCCGTCGTCCGAGGTGGCTGATGTCGCAGCACTTGATTTCGGCAAGATCAACCCCGTCTCCGGGCCGATCTATGTTGAAGGGGCCATGCCGGGCGACGCGCTGAAGGTCACGATCGGCGGCTTCGCCCCGAACCGCTTCAATGGCAAGGGGTTCGGCTGGACGGCCAACATTCCGGGCTTCGGGCTTCTGGCTGACCAGTTCACCGAACCGGCGCTCAATGTCTGGTCCTATGATGCCGACAGCCTCCGTCCCGCCCTGTGGGGCAAGAGCGGCAAGGTCGCGCTGAAACCCTTCGCGGGGACCATCGGCTGCGCGCCCGCGGCGCCGGGCCTTCATTCGGTGGTTCCCCCCCGGCGGGTCGGCGGCAATCTCGACATCCGCGACCTCGCCGCGGGCACCACGCTCCATCTGCCGGTCGAGGTCGCCGGCGCCCTGTTCAGCGTCGGCGATACCCACGCGGCGCAGGGCGACGGCGAGGTTTGCGGCACTGCCATCGAAAGTCCGATGGACGTGATCCTGACGCTCGATCTGGTCAAGGGCGCGAACCTCAGGACCCCGCGCTTCACCACCCCCGGCCCGGTCACACGGCATCTGGACGCAAAAGGCTACGAGGCGACGACCGGTATCGGTCCCGACCTGATGCAGGCGGCGCGCGACGCGGTGGCCAACATGGTCGATCTCCTGACCGCCACCCACGGCATGTCCGCGGTCGAGGCCTACATGCTCTGCTCTGTCGCGGGCGATCTGAAGATATCGGAGATCGTGGACATGCCGAACTGGGTCGTCAGCTTCTATTTTCCCCGATCGGTCTTTGAATGAGCAAGGCGGAAGCAACGGCCGGGGCAGGGGATGCCCCGGTTCTGACGGTGGATGGCCTGTCGGTCGCGGCGCGGGGGGAAGCGGGGCTGACGCCTCTGGTCGAAGACCTGTCCTTCACGCTCGGGCGTGGCGAGGTTCTGGCGATCGCCGGGGAAAGCGGGTCGGGCAAGTCGATCACTTCGCTGGCGATCATGGGGCTTCTGCCCGCGCCGGCCGTTCGCGTGACCGGCGGCCAGATCCGGCTCGGGGCACTGGATCTGACCAAGTTGCCGGAAGGTCGGATGCGGGCGATCCGCGGCAACCGGATCGCGATGATCTTTCAGGAACCGATGACCTCGCTCAACCCGGTGATGAGCATTGGCGCGCAACTGTCCGAGGCGCTTTCCGCTCATGAAACCCTCAGCCGGCCGGAGATGCGCCAGCGCGCGCTGGGGGCGCTGGCGTCGGTGCGCATTTCGGAGCCGGAACGGCGGCTGTCGCAGTATCCGCATGAACTTTCCGGCGGGATGCGTCAGCGGGTGATGATCGCGATGGCGCTGGCCTTGAGGCCCGACGTGCTGATCGCCGATGAACCGACCACCGCGCTGGACGTGACCGTGCAACGCGAGGTGCTGGACCTGCTGCGCGATTTGCGCCGCGAGACCGGCACGGCGATCATCCTGATCACCCATGACATGGGGGTGGTGGCCGAGATGGCCGACCGGGTGATCGTGATGAAATCGGGCCGCATGGTCGAGCAGGGCCCGGTGCGCCGCCTGTTCGCCGCCCCCGCGCAGCCCTACACGCGCGACCTTCTGGCGGCCGTTGCCCGCATGGGGGCGGGTGCCGAACGCGGCAGGGCAGGGCCGGACACGCCGCCCGTGGCCCGGCTGAAAGACGTGCGGGTGGGTTTCGATCTGAAGGGCGGCCTTTTCGGCCGGACCACCCACCGGGTCCATGCCGTCGAACATGTGAGCTTCGAGATCCGGCAGGGCGAGACCTTCGCGCTGGTGGGCGAGAGCGGCTGCGGCAAAAGCTCCATCGCGCGCACCATGGCGGGACTGGTGCCGCACGAAGGGCGGATCGAGATTGCCGGGCGCGTGCTCGGCGCGCAGGATCGCGGCGGGGTGAAGGCGCTGCGCCGCGATATCCAGATGATCTTTCAGGATCCGGCCGCCGCACTTGATCCCCGGATGCGGGCCGCCGATCTGGTGGGCGAGCCGTTGGTGATCCACGGTATCGGCAACCGCGAGGACCGGCGTGCGCAGGTGGCCGATCTTTTCGCCCGTGTCGGCCTGACGCAAGCGCAGATGGACCGCTATCCGCATGAATTTTCCGGCGGCCAGCGCCAGCGCCTGTGCATCGCGCGGGCGCTGGCGCTGAAGCCCAGGCTGATCATCGCGGATGAAAGTGTCTCGGCGCTCGATGTGTCGGTCCGGGCGCGGGTGCTGGCGCTGCTGGACGAGTTGAAGCGGGACTTTGGCATCGGCTACCTCTTCATCAGTCACGATATGGCGGTGGTCGAGAACATCGCCGACCGGGTTGGGGTGATGTATCTGGGCCAGATCGTCGAGTTGGGCACGCGCGCGCAGATCTTCGGCAATCCCGGGCATCCCTATACGCGGCGTCTGATCGACGCCGTGCCGGTGCCTGATCCGGCGCATGTTCGCCCTCCCGGCATTCGTCTTCAGGGCGAGGTGCCAAGCCCGGTCCTGCCGGTCGGCCAGTCGCCCGTCCGCGTGCGCCTGACGGATGTGGGGCAGGGTCATCTGGTGGCCGGATGACCCCAAGGGCTTGAGGTCCGCCCCGCCGCATCCTAGGAATGGGCATGGGCAAGAGGAGAATGCGCCATGCGGGTATACAGCGATCTGGCCGACGCGGTGGGGAAGACCCCGCTCATCCGGCTGAACAAGGCCAGCGAGCTGACGGGCTGCGAAATCCTCGGCAAGGCCGAATTCCTCAATCCCGGCCAGTCGGTGAAGGATCGCGCGGCGCTCTATATTATCCAGGATGCGGTCGCGAAGGGGCGGCTACGGCCGGGTGGCACGATTGTCGAAGGCACGGCGGGCAACACCGGCATCGGCCTCGCGCTCGTCGGAAGTTCGATGGGTTTCAAGACGGTGATCGTCATCCCGGAAACCCAGAGCCAGGAAAAGAAGGACATGCTGCGCCTGGCCGGGGCGGAACTGGTCCAGGTGCCCGCGGCGCCCTATTCAAATCCGAACAACTATGTGCGCTACTCCGGCCGCTTGGCCGAGAAACTTGCACAAACCGAACCAAATGGCGCGGTATGGGCCAATCAGTTCGACAATGTGGCCAACCGGCAGGCCCATCTGGAAACCACCGGCCCCGAGATATGGGAACAGACAGGTGGCAAGGTGGACGGGTTCGTCTGTGCCGTCGGCTCGGGCGGCACGATCGCGGGGGTGGCGATGGCCCTGCAGCCCGAGGGGGTGAAGATCGCGCTGGCCGATCCCGAAGGGGCGGCGCTGCATTCCTTCTACACGACCGGAACCCTGAAGGCCGAGGGATCGTCGATCACCGAAGGGATCGGGCAGGGGCGGATCACCGCGAACCTTGAGGGAATCACGCCGGACATGTCCTTCCGCATTCCCGACAGCGAGGCGCTTCCCATCGTCTTCGACCTCCTGTCGGAGGAGGGGCTGTGTCTGGGCGGCTCGTCCGGCATCAACGTGGCGGGCGCGATCCGCATGGCCCGCGTGCTGGGGCCGGGCCATACGATCGTCACCATCCTGTGTGATTACGGCAACCGCTATCAGTCCAAACTCTTCAACCCGGACTTCCTGCGCGCCAAGGGATTGCCGGTGCCCGAATGGCTGGACCGCGCGCCGCAGGATCTTCCGTCGGTTTTCGAAGGTTGATGCGGCTCGTCAGGCTTCTGCTGGTCGTCCTGTCCGCCCTGCTGGCGGTGCCGGCCCCCTTGGCGGGCCTGCTGATCCCCGCGGCCTTTGCGCAAGAGGATCCGAAGCCGGACTATGCGGCATGGGAGAAGGACGCGGCCAGGGCCGAGGAAGTGATCGCATCCGCGCGCGCCTCCAACGCCGCGCTGGAGGAGATGCGGGTGCGCATCGTCGACTGGCGCGCCAGGTTCGACGTGGCGCGGGCGACCAATGCACCGCAGATCGAAACCGCCAAGGCGCAGATGGCGGAACTGGGGGCGCCCCCGGCCGATGGCGCGGCCGAGGATGCGGGCATCGCGCAGCGCCGACGGGAGCTGGGCGAAACGCTGGCCCGGTTGCAGGCGCCGGGGGTCGAGGCCGGCGCGGCCTTCACCCGGGCCGAGGGGATCATCCGGCAGACCGACGCCCTGATCCGGGACCGTCTGGCGAAAGAACTGCTGCGGCTGATGCCGTCGCCCGCGAATCCGCTGCACTGGCCGTCGGGCCTTGCGGTGCTGACCCAGGGCCTCAGGACGCTTTGGGCCGAGATCGACAGCTCTTGGAACAACCCCGTGCGCCGGGCCGAACTGCGCAACTCCGCGCCGCTGACCGTGCTGTCGGTGGTGCTCGCGGTGCTGCTCATGTGGCGCGGTCCGGGGTTCATGGAGCGCCTGTCGATCCGGCTCCAGACACGCGCCTCCATGCGCGCCCGCAATGTTGTTGCTGCGCTGGTTTCGTTGGGGCAGGTGGTGGTCCCGGTGATCGGCATGCTCTTGCTGACCGTGGGTTTCAAGGCGACGGGCATTCCCGGTCCGCGACTTGAAGCGCTGATGTCGGCCCTGCCGGGTGCGGCTTTCGCCTTCTTTTTCGCGCGCTGGCTGGGCAGCTGGCTGTTTCCCGACGATGCGCGCGTCACCGGCCCCAGGCTGATCGAACGGACGGGCGAGGCGCGGTTTCACACCACGTTCATCGGGCTCCTGTCCGCGGCCGAAGTGCTGCGCGCCGCCTTCACCACCGAAGTGCGCCCGCCGCTCAGCCAGGCGGCGCAGGCGGTCTGGCTGGCCCCTTTGGTGTGCGGCGTGGCGATCTTCGTCTTCCGGTTGGGCTTGCTGTTGCGCCGGCATGCGGTCGGCGATGCGGAACATGCCGGCGAGGCGGTCCTGTTCCGCAATCGCATGGTCAGCCTTTTCGGCACGGCTATGGTCGGTGTGTCGCTGCTGGCCCCGCCGCTGGCCCTCATCGGTTATGTCACGGCGGCCAATGCGCTGATCTGGCCGCTGGTCGACTCGCTGGCGCTGATCGGGTTGATCATCCTGTTGCAGCGGTTTCTGACCGACATCTACCTTATCGTCACCAAGGCGGGCGAAGACGGGCGCGAGGCGCTGATCCCGGTCCTGACCGGCTTCCTGTTGGCGATTGCGGCCCTGCCGATCTTCGCGCTCATCTGGGGCGCGCGGACGGCAGACCTGTCCGAGGCCTGGACGCGCTTTCAGATCGGCGCGAATCTCGGGGGGGTGCGGATTTCCCCCATGGCGATCATCACGCTCTTCGTCGTCTTTGCGATCGGCTACATGATCACCCGGCTGGTGCAGGGCGCGATGCGGTCGTCGGTCCTGCCGCGCACGAAACTGGACAAGGGCGCGCAGACCGCTGTTGTGTCAGGCGTCGGCTATCTGGGCTTGTTCCTTGCCGGACTTGCCGCGGTCACCACCGCAGGGATCGACCTTTCGGCGCTGGCGATCGTCGCCGGCGCCCTGTCCGTCGGTATCGGTTTCGGTCTGCAGAACATTGTCCAGAACTTCATCGCCGGGATCATCCTGCTGGTTGAGCGGCCGATTTCCGAAGGCGACACGATCGAGGTTGGCAACAGGTCCGGGACGGTCAAGGCGATCTCCGTCCGCTCGACCCGCATCGTCACCGGCGATCAGTCCGAGGTGATCGTCCCGAACGCCGAGTTCATTTCGAGCATGGTGACGAACCTGACGCGCGACAACCTGCGCGGACGGTTGGTCGTACCGGTGACCGTGGCCTTCGACACCGACACCCGCCTTGTCGACCGTATCTTGCGGGAGATCATCGAGGCGCAGCCGCTGGTCCTCTTCGATCCCGAACCAAGTGTTCTGCTCGTCGGATTTGGCCAGTTCGGGATCAACTTCGAAATCCGGGCGATCCTGTCGGACCTGAACTTCAAGCCCAACGTCCAGTCGGACGTGAATCATGAGATCGCCGCGCGCTTCCGCGCGGCGGGCATCGTCATTCCCTATACCGCATCGGACCCGATCATCTGGCAGATGGTTGGCGAAAAGATCGCGGATGTCCCGCCGATGGTCGTCAGTGGTCAGGATCAGGCGGGAAGGGACGTCGCGCTGTCACAGGGGCGGAAGGGAAAGCCGACCGTCGACCTGTCAGCCATTCACAACGATCCGCGGAGCGACCCTGACGAACGCGAGGATGATCGCGACAGCGCTTCCGGCAAGATCCGCTGAAACGGGGATCCTGCCGATGGGCTGAGCGGCCGGTCGGCAGCGGCGGCGCGGCAACGGATTGCCAATATTGCGCGTGATCATCTGAAACCCCTTGAAACTTTCCGTCAGCGGCCCATAGTCGACCGGCAATTCGGACCCGAGTCTGGCCACAAGACGGGGATCGAAACCTGGGGAGCATCCGGCCTGCCAGCCGGTGCGTGAAACTGGAGCGAACTGGGTGCGTCCGTGCGCCTGAATGGTCCAATGAAAGACCCGGACGCGTGATGCCGCGCAGCCGGGCGGAGCAAAACCGAACATGTCGAATCCTGAAACGGCCCTTGCAGAAGGGGCTGACAGTGACGCCGCTGCGGCGGAAAATGAAGCGCATGTCCACAAACACGGGCTCGCGGCGCTGACCATCGGTGCGATTGGCGTTGTTTATGGCGATATCGGCACGAGCCCGCTTTATGCGATGCGCGAAGCGTTGCGGCCGGTCGCCCGCGACGGGCTGGAAAGGGCCGAGGTGCTGGGCGTCATCTCGCTTCTGATCTGGACGATCCTGATGATCGTGACTGTCAAATATGTGCTGTTCCTGCTGCGTGTCGACAACCGGGGCGAGGGCGGGATTCTCGCGCTCTACACCCTGACCCGGCTTGCCATCGGCCGCCGATCCTACGGGGTTCTCGCGCTGGGGATCGCCGGTGCCGCGCTCTTTCTGGGCGACGCGGTCATCACGCCCGCGGTTTCGGTCCTGTCGGCGGTCGAGGGCATCAAGCTCGTGGCGCCGTCGTTCGAACAATATGTCCTGCCGGTGACCATGGGGATCCTGCTGGCGCTGTTCATCGTCCAGCAGCATGGAACCCAGGCGATTTCTGCGGCGTTCGGCCCGATCACGGCGCTGTGGTTCATCACCATGGCCATAACCGGCTCGGTCGAACTGGTGAAGGATCCGGGCGTGCTTGCCGCTTTCAATCCGGTCTACGGAATCTCCTTCCTTTTCTCCCATGGCCTGATGGCCTTCTTCGTGATGGGGGCGGTCTTTCTGGCCGTGACCGGGGCCGAGGCGCTCTATGCCGACCTCGGCCATTTTGGCCGCAAGCCGATCAGTCTGGCCTGGTTTGCCCTGGTCTTTCCGGCGCTGATCCTCAATTATCTGGGGCAGGGGGCGCTGGTGCTGCGCGATCCTGCGGCGATCGAGAACCCGTTCTTCCTTCTGGTGCCGGAATGGATCCTGCCGGCACTGGTGGCGCTGGCCACCGTCGCCACGGTCATCGCGAGCCAGGCGGTGATCACCGGAGCCTTCTCCATGGTGCGCGCCGCGATCCAGCTTGGACTGCTGCCGCGTCTGTCGATCGTTCATACTTCGGGCAGCCAGAGCGGCCAGATCTACATCCCTGCGATCAACTGGCTGCTGATGGCCGGGGTGATGGCGTTCGTGGTGAACTTCCGCACGTCCGAGGCGCTGGCGGCGGCCTACGGCATTTCCGTGACCGGCGCGATGATCGTCGATTCCATTCTGGCGATGATCTACATCCACAAGGGCTGGCGCTGGTCGCTGTGGCTGGTCGTCCCGATCGCACTGCCATTCGTCGGGTTGGAAACCACGTTCTTCCTGTCGAACATGACCAAGTTCTTCCATGGCGGCTTTGTTCCGGTGGCGCTGGCGATTACCATATCGGTTCTGATGTTCAGCTGGTGGCGCGGCACCCAATTGGCCATGGCTGCCGGTCACAAGCAGATGGTGGACCTCGACAGTTTCGGCCGCTCGATGCTGAAATCGTCGGTCCATGTGGTGCCGGGCACGGCCTTCTTCCTGACTTCGGATTCCAATGCCGTCCCGCCCGCGCTCCTGCACAACCTCAAACACAACCGGGTTCTGCATGACCGCAACGTGATCCTGACGGTCGAGACCGTGCGGGTGCCGACCGTCAACGAGCGTGACCGGGCGGAATATCTGCCGATCAATGACCGTTTTGCGCGGCTGATCCTGCGCTTCGGCTTCATGGAAAGCCCGAATGTCAGCCGGGCGCTTGGCCGGGCACGGCGCGAGGGGCTGAAGTTCGACGTGATGACGACTTCGTTCTTCCTTGGCCGACGCAAGGTGGTCCTTGGTGGTCGTGACGGGCTGGGACGGGTTCTCGACCGCCTGTTCATCGCGCTCGGGCGTTTCTCGGCCGATCCGAGCGAGTTCTATCAGCTTCCCCGTGACCGGGTGGT
>CAZRKU010000039.1:0-20203 GCA_964600685.1 uncultured Frigidibacter sp.
GACCAAGACCAGCGTCATCGGCGCGATCAACATGCTGGGGCTGGCGAAGCGGCTTCGGGCGAAGATCCTTCAGGCCTCGACCTCCGAGGTCTATGGCGACCCGGTGGTGCATCCGCAGACCGAGGATTATTGGGGCAACGTGAACCCGATCGGCTTCCGGTCCTGTTATGACGAGGGCAAGCGCTGCGCCGAGACGCTGTTCTTCGACTATCACCGCCAGCACAGGCTGAGGATCAAGGTGGCGCGCATCTTCAACACCTATGGGCCGCGGATGCATCCGCAGGACGGGCGGGTGGTGTCGAACTTCATCATGCAGGCGCTGCAGGGCCAGCCGATCACCATCTATGGCGAAGGCCGGCAGACGCGGTCCTTCTGCTATGTCGACGATCTGGTGGAGGGGCTGATCCGCCTGATGAACACCGGCGACGAGATCACCGGGCCGATGAACATCGGCAACCCGGTCGAGATGACGATCCGCGAACTGGCGGAACAGGTGATCGAACTGACCGGATCGAAGTCGCGGCTGATCCACGAGCCGCTGCCGCATGATGATCCGACGCAGCGCCGGCCCGATATCGGTTTCGCGCGCCGCGCGCTGGACTGGGAACCGCGGGTGGCGCTGAAGGAGGGGCTGAAACAGACCATCGCTTACTTCGACGGGCTGCTGGCCAGCGGGCAGATCGGGGAGACGGCACCATGAACCGCGCGGGCGGCGACCGGAAGCGGTTGGCGGCGGCTCTTTGGCTGGGCCTTGCGGTTCTGGCGGTGGCCAGCGTCCTGATCCTGAACGGCCGCCCGCTTTTCTATTTCGATACGGTCGGTTACGTTGATCAGGGCAAGGTGGCGCTGCAACAGCTCGGGCTGACCGCGACGGTGCCTGCCGATGTGATAAGCCGGGCGGAGACCACATCCGCCCCGCGAACCGTCGATGGCTCCCGTTCGCCCTTCTATTCGTTGCTCGCGGGTCTCCTCGACACGCTCGGCGCCGTCGATCTGCTCCTGCTGTTCAACGCCCTTGTGCTGGCAGGGGCGCTGTGGCTGACCGGACGGGTGCTGCAGCGGATGTATCAGCCGGATCGGGCGCTTGCCCCGATGATCGCTGTGCCGGTGCTGGCGGCGGCGCTGGGTTCGCTGCCGTATTACGCGGCCTATCTGATGCCCGATCTGCTGGCGCCGGTCATGCTGCTGATGATCGCGCTGCTGACGGCGTTCGGGCGGGACATGACGGCGGGCGAGTTGTTCCTCGCCTTCCTCATCGCGTCGGTCAGCATCATCTCGCACCTGTCGCACTTCGCCATCGGCGCGGCCCTGGTGCCGTGGGCCGCGCTTCTCTCCCGGCTGGGCGGGCGGCGGCGGTGGCTGGTCGCGCCCCTGATCCTGATCGCGGTGGTGGCGGTGGCTTGGGGCCAGCAGCTGACCTTCCGGGTGATCGCGGCGCAGGCGGCGCAGTCCGAGGTGGTGATCAAGCCTTTCATCACCGCGCGGCTGATCCAGGACGGGCCGGGCTATGAGTGGCTGCAGACAAATTGCCCGGACGAGACGATCCCGTCCTGCCCGCTGTGGGATGCGTTGCAACTGTCGAAGGATCCCTACCGGCTGACGGCCTCGCATATCGTGTTCGAGACGAGCAAACGGCTGGGCTCCTTCCGGCTGATGAGCGAGGCGGACCAGAAACAGGTTGCCGACGCCCAGGTGGGGTTCTTCAAGGATGTCCTGCGCGACATGCCGATGGCGGTGGCCTGGTCGTTCGTGGTCAACACCTTCACGCAGTCGGCGATGGTCAGCGTCGACATGACCCTGCCGACCCAGCAGATCACCGAGCGGAACGTCAGCGTGACCGGCACGCTGAGCGGCCCCCTGAAGCTCGGGTGGCTGGCCGAGACCCGCGGCGTCTGGCTGGATCCGGTGACGCGGTTGCAGAACACCTACTACGCGGCGGCGCTGGTGATGACGCTCGCGCTGCTCCTGTCGCGCGGGTTGCCGGTGGGCCTGCGGCTTTTCGGCATGATGATCCTCTTGGGCATCCTCGCCAATGCCTTCGTGTGCGGCGGCATTTCGCAACCCGCGACACGCTATGGCTCACGCGTGATCTGGCTGGTGCCGTTCCTGGCGGCGCTTTTGCTGCACTGGACGATGCGCGCGGGCGAGGAGCGGGCCTGATGGCCGCCGTCACGATTTCCGCGATCATGCCGGCCTTCCGGGCCGAGGCGCTGTTGCCACGGGTGCTGGAGCCGCTGATGGCGATGAAGACGCGGGGCGAGGTGGTGGAGGTGATCGTGGTCGATGACCGTTCGCCCGACCGCACGGCGGAGGTCGCGCGGGACATGGGCGCGCGGGTTCTGGTGACGCCGGTGAACGGCGGGCCGGGCGTGGCGCGCAATCTGGCGGCGGGCGAGGCGGCGGGCGAGGTGCTGTGGTTCGTCGACAGCGACGTGATCGTCTGGCCGGACGGGGCGGAGCGGCTGCAGGCGGCCTTTGCCGACCCGACCATCGCGGCGGTTTTCGGCTCCTACGACACCACGCCAGAGGGAAGCTGGTTCGCGCGCTACAAGAACCTGATGCACCGCTACTATCACCAGACCGCGCGGCGCACCGCCAAGACCTTCTGGGCGGGCTGCGGGGCGGTCAGGGCGGAGATGTTTGCGCGTGTCGGCGGGTTCGACGTGGAAACCTATCGCGTCCCGTCCATCGAAGACATCGAACTGGGGTATCGCATTCACGCGGCGGGCGGTGTGATCTGCGTGGACCCGGCGCTCCTGGGCAAGCATCTGAAACGCTGGACCATCCGCCAGGCGATCCATACCGACATCTTCCGCCGGGCGCTGCCCTGGTCGCGGCTGATGATCGCGCGCGAGGGGGTGGGCGATGATCTGAACACCTCGAAAGCCGAACGCGGGCGGGCGGTTCTGGCGGGGCTGTTCCTGCTGTCGATCCCGGCCGCGCCGCTGATCGGCTGGGGCTGGGCGGCGGGGCTGGCGGCGCTGGCCGTTCTGGCCAACTGGCGGCTCTTTTCTTTCTTCACGGCCCATCTTGGTCTTATGCGGGCCATTTTGGCGCTTCTCTATCACCAGATCTATTATGTCTATTCGGCGGGTGCCTTTGCCTGGTGTCTTATCGAGTATCATGTGCTTGGAATAAGGAATCGCCTGCATGTCCCCTGACGATCACGGCACGAAGACCAAGGTGCGTGCGGTTCCGAGGGTCCGCGGCGCGGCCGGGGCGGTTGCGGCGGTCGGCGCAGCCGAGGGGTTCGAGGGTCTGTCGCTGTCGGTCGTCGTGCCCGCCTTCAACGAGGAAGGCGCGATCCTGCAGACGATCGAGGATATCCGGCGCGAGATGGACGCCACCGGCGTGCCCTACGAGATCATCGTCATCGACGACGGGTCCGAGGACCGGACGCTGGAGATCGCCCGCCAGACAGGTGTGGTGGTCGACAGCAATCAGGTCAACACCGGCTATGGCGCCAGCCTGAAGCGCGGCATCAGGCATGCGCAACATGAATATGTGGCGATCATCGACGCGGATGGCACCTACCCCGCGCGTTATCTGCCACCGATGCTGAAGATGGCCCGGGTGCAGGACATGGTGGTGGGCGACCGGGGGGCGGCGATGAAGAACGTGCCCTGGATCCGGAAACCGGCGAAATGGGTGCTGAACACGTTCGCGTCTTTCCTGGCGGAACGGCGGCTGAATGATCTGAATTCCGGCCTGCGGGTTTTCCGCAAGTCCGAACTCGTGCCCTTCATCCCGCTGCTGCCGCAGAAGTTCTCCTTCACCACGACGATCACGCTCTGCATGTCGTGCAATGGCAAGCGGATGATCTATATGCCGATCGAATATGGGAAAAGGGTCGGAAAATCGAAAATCCGCCCGGTGGATTTCCTCAACTTCATCATCCTCGTCCTCAGGATGACGGTGCTGTTCAACCCGCTCAGGGTCTTCATTCCGCTGGGGCTGGCGCTGATGGCGCTGGGGGCGGTCAAGTTCATCTATGACATCTGGATGGACAACCTGTCGGAAACGACGATCTTCGCCTTCCTGTCGGCGCTGATCATCTGGTCGCTGGGCCTGATCGCCGACATGATCTCGCGCCTGCATCTGCGGCCCTGAGATGACGCTCTCGGCCAAAGCCCTGGGAAAGTGGACGATCCGCGCGGGCGGCTCGGCCCTGGCGCTTGGGCTTATATTCTGGTTCCTGCCGAAGGAGGCGATCCTTGAAGGGTTCGCGCGCCTGACGCCCGGCGTGTTCTTCGGGGTGCTGCTGGCCTTTCTGGCCTGCCATGTGGCTGCGGCCTTCAAATGGTGGATGCTGATGGACCGCGCATTGCCCTTTCCTCAGGCGCTGCGTGCGCATTTCGCCGGACTGGCGGCGAACCTGTGCCTGCCCGGCGCCGCAGGCGGTGATGCGGTGCGCGCGGGCCTTGCGCATGTGGCGCTGAAGGACGGGCCGAAGGTGGCGGCGGCGGCGGTGGGCGACCGGCTGATCGACATGGTGGGGCTGGCCTGCCTGTCGCTGCTCGGGCTGGTGTTCCTGTCGGGGCGTGGCAATGCGATGCTGGCCTATGGGCTGGCGGGCATCGTCATCGGCGGCGCGGTGCTGGCGCTCTTCATCTTTCCGCCTGTGGCGCGCTGGCTGTGGGGCAAGCACCCCGGCCTTCCGGCGCGGGGCCTGGGGTTGCGGCTGGCGGAGGCGTTCGGGGCGCTGGGGAAAAGGCCGGGGCTTCTGATCTTTGCGCTGGTCCTGTCGGCGGCGATACAGGCGGTGCTGATCTGGCTGTCGATCCGGCTGGCGGAGCCCATGGGTGTGCAGGTTCCGGTGGCGGCCTGGTTCTTCGGCTGGCCGATCGCCAAGATCATCGCGACGCTGCCCCTGTCCTTGGGTGGGCTTGGTGTGCGGGAAAGTTCGCTGGCCGCGCTTCTGGCACCCTTCGGCGCGGCACCGGCGCTGGTGGTGGCCTCCGGGCTTGCCTGGCAGGCGATCCTTTATCTGGCGGGCGCGCTGGGCGGATTGGTTCTTGTTCTTTCGGGCGGGCGGTTTTCGGCCCCGCGGAAGGCATTTCAGGAGACGGGCGAATGAAGGACACCGGCGCGACCGTGCCGCGCGTGACGATTCTGGGGGCGGGGCCGGCCGGCATTGCCGCCGCCCATGCGCTGACCAAGGCCGGCAAGGCGCGGGTCGAGGTGCTGGAACGGGCGGAACGCGCCGGCGGCAATTCCACGAGTTTCCAGATCGAGGGGATCTGGTGTGACTATGGTTCGCACCGGTTTCACCCGGTCGCGGAGCCGTCGGTCATCGCCGATGTGAAGGCGCTTCTGGGTGATGATCTCCTGTTGCAGCCGCGCCATGGCCGCATCCGGCTGGGCGGGCGCTGGATCCATTTTCCGCTGAAACCCTTGGACGCGCTGGTGCGGCTGCCGCCGCGCTTTGCGGCCTCGCTTTTCGGGGACATTTTGCTGAAACCGTTCCGCAAGAAGGCACGGGGGCCGAAGAGTTTTTCATCCGTGCTTTATGACGGGCTGGGGCCGACGATTTCGGAGAGTTTCTACTTTCCCTATGTGAAGAAGCTCTGGGGCCTCGATCCCGACAAGCTGGCCGTGACCCTGGCGGAACGGCGGGTGTCGTCCGGGTCGGTCGGCAAGATCCTGGGCAAGATGCTGCGCATGGCTCCGGGGATGAAGGGGCCGACGACCGGGCGGTTCTATTATCCGCGGCAGGGCTTCGGCCAGATTTCCGGGGCGATGGTCGAAGCTTCAAGGGCGGCGGGTGCGGACTATGCCTTTGGCGCCGATATCCTGCGCATCGTCCGCGAGGGCAACCGGGTGACCGGCGTGGTGGTGAAGGGGCCGGAAGGCGAGGTCGTGCATCAGGCCGATCAGGTCTATTCGACCATTCCCCTGACCACGGTGGTGAAGCTGATGGACCCGCCGGCGCCGGAGGCCGTGCAAAAGGCGGCCCGGTCGATCCGGTTCCGGGGCATGATCCTCGTCTATCTGGTGCTAAAGACCGACCGGTTCACCGAATATGACGCGCATTATTTCCCCGAGCTTTCAATCCCGATCAGCCGGATGTCTGAGCCGAAAAACTACAGTTCCGCTCAGGGTCCGAAGGGGCTGACGATCCTGTGTGGCGAGTTGCCGTGCGATCCGGGCGAAAAATGGTGGGGCATGAGCGACGAGGAGATCGGGCGGGCCTATGTGGGTTGGCTGAACGATCTGGGGCTGCCTGTCCGCTGCGAGGTGCTGCGTTGCGAAACCAGGCGGATCGGGCAGGCCTATCCGGTCTATGATCTGGACTATCAGCGGCATTTCGAGACGGTGGATGGCTGGCTCTCCACGCTGAACGGATTCCTGTCGTTCGGGCGGCAGGGGCTTTTCGCGCACGACAATACGCACCACGCCTTTGCCATGGCCTATGCGGCATCGGACGTGCTGATGGCGGATGGCGGGATTGACCGGGCGGCCTGGGTGCGGCACCGGGCGGCGTTCGAACATCACCGGGTGGAGGATTGATGGACCGGTTGCCTGGTTTCGTCCCGCCTGCGGCGGGCCGATCCGCCGGGGGGTTCCACCCCCCGGACCCCCGGGGATATTTATGGACAGAAAATGAGAGAAGGATCGGGTCGTGGCGGGGCCGGTGACATCGATCCTGATGTATCACTCGATTTCCGGGGTGGGCGGGGCGACGGCGATTGCGCCCGAGATCCTTGCCATGCAGATGCGGGTTCTGGCCGAAAGCGGCGTGCCGGTCCTGACGCTGGACGAGTGGCTGGCGGCGCGGGCGGGCGGGGCTTTGCCCGCGCGGTCGGTGGTGATCACCTTTGACGACGGGTTTCAGGATTTCGCTGATGCCGCCTGGCCGGTGATGAAGCCCCTGGGCTTTCGCCCCATCATCTATCTGCCCACCGGATTCGTCGGGCGCGCCGAGGGCTGGAAGGGCACCGGCACTCCGCCGCGCCCCCTGATGGGCTGGGAGCGGATCATCCGGCTGGCGGGTGAGGGGGTGCTGTTCGGCAGCCATACGGTCAGCCACCCCGATCTGAACCGCCTGCCGGAAGAGGCGCTGATGGCGGAACTGACCATCGCGCGGCGGGCAATCGAGGCCAGGCTGCGTATGCCCGTGCGGCATTTCGCGCCACCCTATGGTCTGGCCGGGCCGGAGGTGCGGCGGCGGATCGGCGGGCTTTACGCGACCTCCGTTGGCACGCGGCTGGGCGCGGCGGGACCAGGCGACGACCTGCATGACCTGCCGCGCATCGAGATGTTCTACTTCACCGACGAGGCGCGCTGGCGCGACCATCTGGCGGGACGTGGCGGAGCCTACCTGACATGGCGCAAGGCCCTGCGCGGGATCAAGGCGCGCCTGATGGCGCCCTGGAAGGGGCTTGGATGACGGTCGCGCGGCAGTTCAGCCGGGGCGTGGCCTGGATGGCCATTGGCAACTGGATCGAGCAGGCGGTGAATTTCGCGGTCTTCGTGACGCTCGCGCGGCTGCTGGGCGCCCGGGACTATGGGCTGCTGGCGATGGCGTCGGTGTTCATCGTCCTGTCCGAACAGCTCGTGCGGGAGAGCCTGTCGGAACATCTGATCGCGGTGGAGAAAGCGGAGCCGGAGGATCTGAATGCGACCTTCTGGCTGCTGGCGGCCCTGGGGCTGGCCCTGGGGCTGGTGCTGGTGCTGATCGCGCCTCTGGCGGCGCGGGCCTATGGCGAGCCCGAGGTCAGGTCGCTGATCCTCGCGCTCGCGCCGTCGGTGATGATCGTGGCGCTGAATGCGGTGCCGGTGGCGATCCTCAGGCGCAGGCTCGACTTCCGCATTCTGTCCTTGCGGGCGATTGCCGGCGTGGTGCTGGGTGGCATCGTCGGGATCGGTATGGCGCTGCAGGGGTTCGGGGTCTGGAGTTTCGTCGGCCAGTGGCTGACGCTGATTTCAACGAATGCGGTGATGGCCTGGACGGCGGTCGACTGGCGGCCGGGGCTGGCAACCAGCCGCGCGCATCTGCGGCGGGTGGCGGGGTTCGGGGCGCAGGTGCTGGGCCTGCGGGCGGGCGAGCTTGCGGCGACGCAGACGCCGCTTCTGGTGATCGGGGCAACGCTCGGTCCGGAGGCGACGGGGCTTTTCTCCGTCGCCTGGCGGCTGGTGGAGACGCTTTCGTTCCTGATCGTCACGCCGCTCAGGCAGGCGTCGCAATCGGCCTTCGCGGCGCTGGCGCGGCAGGGCGGGGATGCGGGCGGGCTTCTGGTCGACCTGTCGCGGCTGGCGGCGATGGTGGCGCTGCCTTTCTTCACCGGGCTTGGGGTTCTGGTCGGGCCGATAGTCGGCCTTGTGTTCGGCCCGAACTGGTCGGGGGCGGCGCCGGTCCTGGCGGCACTCGCGCCGATGGGGGTCTATATCTGTCTGGCGCGGGTGCAGATCGCCTATTGCCTTGCGGCCGGGCGGGCGGGGCAGGTTGCGGTTCTGGCCTGGGCGGTGGTCCTGTTGATGGCGCTGCTGATCTGGATTGCCTCGCGTTGGGGGATGGTGGCCGTGGCGCTGGCGGTGGTGGGGGCGCATCTCGGCCTCTGGCCTTTCTATTTTGGCGCGGTCGCCCGGCTTTCGGGCCGGCCGGCCGGCACTTTCGCTGCTGGGCTGTGGTTGCCGCTTCTGGGGGCCGTGGCGATGGGGATCGGCGTGCGGCTGGTCGCGGACCGCCTGACGGGCAGCGCGGCCCCGACGCTTCTGTTGATCGCGGTGCCCGCAGGGGTTGCCCTTTACGGGCTTTTCGCGCTGATGATGATGCGCGACCGCCTTGCACTTTTGCTGCGGCTGGTCCGCGGCAACGATGGATGAGGAGGCCATGCCGGCGCTGAAGATCCTGATGTTCACGACCTTTTACCCGCCCTATTCGTTCGGCGGCGATGCGGTGGGTGTGCAGCGCATGGCCCGTGCGCTGGTGGCGCGGGGTCATGAGGTGACAGTCGTGCATAACGAGGACAGCTATCTGATCCTGGGCGGCAGGGTGCAGGCGGAGTACCCGCCGGACGGGGTGCGGCGCGTGGGACTCAGGTCGAAGAACGGGTTTCTGTCGAACCTCCTGACCCAGCAGGTCGGCAGGCCCACGGTGCATGCGGCGCGCATCCGGCGGCTCATCGACGAGATGCGGCCCGACATCATCTGGTACAACAATACCTCGCTCGTGGGCGGGGCGGGGCTCTTGGCCTACGGCGATGCGTTCAAGGTCTATGAGGCGCACGAACATTGGCTCGTATGCCCGACCCATGTGCTCTGGCGGCATGGGCGGGAGTTGTGCGACAAGCGCGAATGCCTGAAATGCGTGGTGAAATACCGCCGCCCGCCGCAGTTGTGGCGCTATGGCGGGCTGATGGAACGGATGCTGGACAAGGCCGATCTGATCATCGCCAAGTCGGAGTTCAGCCGGAGGAAGCACGCGGAATTCGGGTTGAGGCAGGAGATGCAGGTGCTGCCCTACTTCCTGCCGGACATGGATATCAGCCATGTGGCGCCCTACGCGGGTCATCCCCGACCCTATTTCCTGTTCGTGGGGCGGCTTGAGAAGATCAAGGGCCTGCAGGATGTCTTTCCGGCGATGGACAAATACCCCGACGCGGATCTCCTGATCCTCGGCGACGGGGATTATGCGGGCGAGCTGAAACGGCAGGCGGCGGGCAATCCGCGCATCCAGTTCCTGGGGCGGAAATCGCCCGACGAGCTGAATGCCTATTACCGGGGGGCGCTGGCGCTGGTCGTGCCGTCGGTCTGTTACGAGACGTTCGGGATCATCCTGATCGAGAGCTTCCGGCTGGGCACCCCGGTGATCGCGCGGCGGCTGGGGCCTTTCCCGGAGATCGTCGAGACGGCGGGAGGCGGGCTTCTGTTCCAGACCGAGGCGGAGCTTCTGGCTGCGATGCGCCGCATGCAATTCGATGCCGAAGGACGTGCGGCGATGGCCTTGGCCGCACGGGCGGCGTTCGAGGATCACTGGAGCGAGGGGCGGGTGATCACCGCCTTTGGCACGGCCTTCGCGCGGGCGGCACGGGCGCGCGGGCGTCTGGATCTGGCCAGGCAGCTGGAAGAAGGCGCGCTGGAAGGCCCGGGCTGAGCGCCAGCCGTCGAGCCCGGACGAGATGCGGCCGGTGACCCGCCTTCAGGGACGGGGGCGGCGCAGGAAGTCCGCGGCAGGAATTGTTCCGGCGGCGGTATCGACCGCGTGCGGGTTGTGGTTGAACCAGAAGCGTTCGGTTCCGGTGTCGCGGATGTGGACACCGCGTGGAAGTGCCGCCGTTTCCAGACCCGCCCGGGCTGCGATTACTGCGGTCAGACGGTCCAGAAACATCTCGTCCCCCAGAGCGCCGACATAGGTGACATGGCCGTCCGCAACGGCAACCGCTGCGCCCGTGCGGCTGCACCTTCCAGGCCCAGTCGGTATCCTAGTCAAAGATCAGCGCGGCGGGGCCTGCATCGCGGCGACGTCCGGCGCGTCGGCAAGTTCGTGCGCCACCCGGCGGACTTCGGCGAGCCCCGGCGCCTCGACGCTGTCGGGACGCAGGAGGCCCGCATGCATCTGTTCCTGCGCAAAGGGGGCCTGGCGCCAACAGAAATAACACACGGCCTCGGCCCCGTGGGCGAAGGCCTCCCAAGTCCAGAGGCGGACCATGTCGGGCAGCGATGCGGGATTGTAGGGGGCCCAGTTCACCGGCCGGGCTGCTGTTCCATGATCCACCAGCGGCCGCGGCCCACGGCCCGGTAAAGATCGTGGTGGAAGGCCTGAAAATCGGGGTCGCCCTGCCGGGCAAAGTGGCGCTGGTCTTCGGCCCATTTCGCCTCGGGCCAGTGTTCGGGGTAGTAGCAGACCCCAAGTGAGCGTTTCAGCACGGTCACGGCAGCGCCACCGATTCGGCCGGATGCCAGACGGACTTCGGGGCTGCCCTGGGCGTGGCGGCAGGGCGTCGTCCCAAGGCGGTTGCTGGGGGCGGCGCGAATTTTTTCATCTCAGGTCCGGAACAAACTGTCATAGGCCTCGACAATGGCCCGGGCGCGGTCGGTCACTTCCGTGGCAGACATGCCGGGCCTGTAGATCGCGGTGCCAAGGCCGAACCCCGTCACGCCTGCCCTGTGCCATTCGGCGAAGTCTGCCGGTCCCACGCCGCCCACCGCATAGGTGCGCGTCCCCTCGGGCAGCACGGCCCCGATCGCCTTCAGCCCCTCGGCGCCAAGCTGGCTGGCCGGGAAGATCTTGATGCCGTCCGCGCCCGCGCGCAGGGCGGCAAAACATTCGGTGGGGGTAAGGACGCCGGGAAAGGACAGCATCCCTGCCGACCTGGTGGCGCGGATGACGTCGGGGTTGCAGTCGGGCGAGACGATCATCTGGGCGCCGATGGCGGCCAGTCTCGCGACCGCCTCGACGCTCAGGACCGTGCCCGCGCCAACCAGCGCGGCATCGCCCGCGACCGCGCGCATGAGGGCGATGCTGTCATAGGGGTCCGGCGAGTTCAGCGGCACTTCGATGCGGCTGATCCCGGCGCCGATCAGCGCGCTGGTGATGGCTTCCGCTTCGCTCGGGCGCAGACCGCGCAGGATGGCAATGATCTCTCGGTTCATCGGGCGTGCTCTTTCAGCTCGGCATAGGCGGCGCGCAGGCCGTTCAGCGTCATCGCTTCGGCGTCGACGCGGCGGGGCACGGCCCCCTGGGCGCGTAGGGCCGTTTCATAGGCTGCGGCCACGGCGCTTTCGCCCACGATCACGATGTTCTGGCCCAGCCAGTAGGGGCGCGATGCGGACAGTTCCGCCCCGATGAGCAGCCCGGAGAGCCGCGAGCGCGCGGCGACGGGATCCAGCCCTTGCAGGAGGGCTTCCGCCCTGAGCGAAAAGAGATTGCCCGCCAGGGACTGCGGACGCGATATGGCCCGCTCCACCGCCTCGGTGAAGCTTGCCTGATCCATCCCCGACGGGGCGATGCTGTGGCGCAGGACCGACTGGCCCGCCAGCAGCGCGAACAGTTCGCCGGTGAGGAAGGTCCGGAAGCTGACAACCTCGCCGGCGCTGATCTGCGCCCATTTGCAATGGGTGCCGGGCAGGCAGAGGACGCCGTCGAAATCCGGCTCCGCGGCCAGAAACCCGGCAATCTGGGTTTCTTCGCCGCGCATGACGTCGGGGGGCGAATTCTGGCTCATCCCCGGCAGGATGTGGACCGACAGGTTTTCACTTTCAGTCACGACGCTTGTCGCGCTGCGGATGCCCGGTGGTCGGGCAGGCACCGGGGTATAGTGCGCCTCGGCCCAGCCCTGGCGCGCCCCGACCATGCCGCAGCAGATCACCGTCAGGCGTCGCTGGGGAGACAGGTCGCGCCGGAGGAGGTCGAGCAGCACCGGCTCGAACCCGGTTCGGGCAAGTTTGCCCATGCCCTGATCGCTGCCGGTCCGGCTGATCAGCGTGCCTGCGCCCGTCATCCGCCAGAGGCGGAGGTGAGAGGTGCCCCAGTCCACCGCGATCCAGTCCGGTTGTGCCGTCGCGCTGTTCATCCGGTCACTACCACGCCGCCGTCGATGACCAGCGCCTGCCCGGTCATCATCTTCGAGATCGAGGAGGCCAGAAAGAGCGTGCCGCCCACGATATCCTCGGGTGCGAGCGTATCTTTCAGGCATTGCCGCGCGACATGGGCCGCCAGTCCTTCGGGCGTGACCCAGAGGTCCTTCTGCTTCTGGGTCAGCACCCAGCCGGGGGCGAGCGCGTTGACCCGGATGCGGTCGGGGCCGAATTCGCGGGCGAGCGCGCGGGTCAGGCCGTTGATGCCGGAGTTCGCGGTCACGTAGGCCGGGTAGCCCGCGTTGCCCATCATGTAGCTGATCGAGGAGAAGTTGATGATCGACCCGCCGCCCGCCGCCCGCATCCCGGGAATGACCGCCTGCGCGGCGAAGAAATAGGCCTTGAGGTTGATCGCCATCGACCAGTCCCAGAAGCTTTCGTCGGTTTCCATCGTCAGGTGGCGCTTGTCGTTGGCGGCATTGTTCACGAGGACTGTCACCGGCCCGTGGGCCAGCGCCGCCTGATCGACGGCGGCCCTGAGCGCGGCGGCAAGGGTGATGTCGCAGGGGATGAACAGGGGGCGGCTGCCGGTGGTCCGCTCCATCTGGTCGCAGAAGGCGGAGGCGTCGGACCGCTGGACGAAAGCAACTTTCGCGCCCTGTCGCAAAAACCCTTCAGTCAGGCTGCCGCCGATGCCGGAGCCGCCACCGGTGATGAAAACCGAGGCCCCCTTCAGGTCGGGGAAGATGGCGAAGTCGTGCATCAATGGCTCTCCCTCGTGACCGGGCGGGTATCCTTGCCGACCAGAAAATCGAGATCGGCGCCTTTGTCGGCCTGAAGGACGTGGTCGATGTAGAGTTTCGCATAGCCGCGCTGATAGTGCGGCGGTTCCGGCGCCCAGGCGGCGCGGCGGCGGTCGAGTACGTCCTGATCAACCAGCAGGTCCAGCGTGCCGGTCGCGGCGCTGATGCGGATGCGGTCGCCGGTTTTCACAAGGGCAATCGTGCCGCCCGCCTGGGCCTCGGGCGAGACATGCAGGATCACGGTGCCGAAAGCGGTGCCGGACATGCGGGCGTCGGACAGGCGGATCATGTCGCGCACGCCGTGCTTTACCAAGGCGGCGGGAATCGGCATGTTGCCGACCTCGGGCATGCCGGGATAGCCCTTGGGGCCGCAGCCCTTGAGCACGAGGATCGTATCGGGGGTCACGGGAAGGTCCTCGCGGTCGATGTTGGCTTTCATGTCCTCGATGTTCTCGAAGACATAGGCTTCGCCTTCATGTTCCAGAAGCGCGGGGGTGGCGGCGGAGGGCTTCACGATGGCCCCGTTCGGCGCGAGGTTGCCCTTCAGCACGCGGATGCCCGCCGCCGGTTTCAGCGGATCGGCAAAGGGGCGGATCACGTCGCGGTTCCAGCATTCCGCCCCTTCGGCATAGGCCGAGATGTCCCTGCCCAAAACCGTGGTGGCCGGGCGCAGATGGGCCGAAAGCTCCTTTAGCACCACGGGCATGCCGCCCGCATAACAGAAATCCTCCATCAGATATGTGCCCGACGGCATGCAGTTGACCAGGAGCGGAATGCCGGAGCCGAGTTCGAAATCCTTCAGGCTGAGGTCCACGCCGACCCGGCCCGCCAGTGCCAGGAGATGCACCACGGCATTGGTCGACCCGCCGACGGCGGCATTGGCAAGAATGGCGTTTTCGAAGGCGGCCCTGGTCAGGATGGTCGAGGGGCGCAGGTCTTCCTCGACCATTTCCACGATGCGCCGCCCGGTCAGATGCGCCAGCGCCATGCGCCGGGCATCGACGGCGGGCAGCGCGGCATTGGTCGGCAGGCTCATGCCCATCGCCTCGACGAGGCTGGCCATGGTCGAGGCCGTGCCCATCGTCATGCAGACGCCCTTCGACCGGCTCATGCCGCTTTCGGCCGCCATGAAATCCTTCAGCGTCATTTCCCCGGCGCGGACGGCTTCGGAAAACTTCCAGACATCGGTGCCCGAGCCGATGTCGCGGCCCTGCCATTTGCCGTTCAGCATCGGGCCGGAGGAGACGACGATGGCCGGAAGATCGACCGAGGCCGCGCCCATCAGCTGGCCCGGCGTGGTCTTGTCGCAACCGCCCAGAAGGACCACGCCATCCATGCCGTAGGCGCGAATGCTTTCCTCCACATCCATGGCGAGAAGGTTACGGAACAGCATGGCGGTCGGCTTCATCTGGGTTTCGCCAAGGCTCATCACCGGAAACTCGACGGGAAAGCCCCCGGCCTCCCACACGCCGCGCTTGACGCCTTCGGCCAGGTCGCGCAGGCCGGAGTTGCAGGGGGTCAGTTCCGACCAGGTGTTGCAGATGCCGATGATGGGGCGCCCGTCAAAGAGATGGTCGGGAAAACCCTGGTTCTTCATCCACGAGCGATGGATGAAACCGTCCTTGTCCAGCTTGCCATACCAGCCCCGGTTGCGGCGGTCCTCCGTCATGGTCGCTGTCCTTCGATGACCCACATGCGGTCGGGGAAACTCCACGGCGGGGTCAGGCCATGGTTCATCGGAAGCCCGCCGTTGCGACAAGCGCCCCCTTGCTTCTTATGGACCATGATTTCCCCCCTCAAGTGTTCCATTATATGAAACTAAGTCTTGAATAGTGAAAACTATGCGCGCTAAGGTTGCGCATGTCAACAGGTAGGGGCAGGGCGATGGAGACCCGGTCGGACGGAACGGTCGGCAAGGCGCTGGAGGTTCTGGAGGCGGTGGCGGCCAAAGGCCGCCCGGTGCGTTTTTCCGAACTCCTGTCCGAAAGCGCCTATCCCAAGGCCACGCTCTATCGTTTCCTGCAGACGCTGACCCATCAGGACATGCTGAATTACGACGCGGATCGCGGGACTTACGCGCCGGGCCTGCGCCTTGTGCGGCTGGCTCATGCAGCCTGGGCGACATCGTCGCTTGCGCCGATCGCGCGACCCTATCTTGATGAACTGTCAGAAGAAACCGGTGAAACCATTCACCTTGCGCAGATGGATCACGGGCAAGTCCTCTATGTCGACAAGCGCAACGCCGCCACGCCGGTCGAGATGTTTTCGAGCGCCGGCAAGGTCGGCCCGGCCTATTGCACCGGCGTCGGCAAGGCGATGCTGGCCTATCTGGACGAAGCCGCGCTGGACGCTGCGCTGACCCGGCAGAGCTTTCACCGGTTCACCTCCGAGACGCTGGACAGTCGCGAGAAGCTGAGGGCCGAACTCACGATGGTTCGCAGTCGCGGCCATGCGTTCGACCGCGAGGAACACGAGCCGGGAATCATCTGCTGTGCCGTGCCGATCCTGACCGGGGCCGGTCGGGTGATCGGGGGGCTTTCGGTCACCTCGACGACCGCTCGAACGTCGCTGGCAGCACTTGAGGCGCAGGCTGGACGGATCAAGGCGATTGCAGCAAAAATTGCGGGCGCTGCCGAAGACTGGCGCTTTCCGGACCGGGGATAGCCGGAAACATGGCTGGAGTGACATTCAGCGCGAGGGGCCGGCCCCTCGCTCCAGCACCGGATCAGGGCGCGAGGCTGCCGATCCGGTGGGCATTGGCCATGACCGAAAGCGTGATCGTGGTGGCCGGAATCGCGGGCAGGCAGGTGGCGTCGATCAGGTGCAGGCGCGTGAGGCCGTGCGGGCGGCCCAGCACGTCGCTTTCGTTTTTGCGTGGGGAGGCAGACATCGGAACCGCCGCCCCGGCGTGAAAGGCCGATCCGGCCGGGTTCAGCCGCCGGGCGGGCATCAGGGGCAGAAGCCCGGCATGACGCAATCCGCGTCCGTAGGCGCGGGCGGCGGCGTCGAAGGTGGGGCGGGTGGCGGGATTGTCGCGGACCTGCACGATCAGGCGACCATCGGCGGCGCGGGTCAGCGCGGCGCTTGCGGACTGATCGGAATGCAGGAAAATCTGCGCCACGATCAGCCGACGGGCGAGGGCGCGGAAGAGCGGGGCTGAACCGGGCAGGCGGCGGGCGTAGTTCTGCACGAGGTCATGTTCGAAGAACTCGTTCCAGCTGTAGATCTGGGCATGGAGCGAGAAGCGCGAGATGGCAGGCGCGTCGAGTTCAGCAAAGACCTGCGACAGCGTGTGGAATGGACCTTGATCGGGGCGGCGGGGGGCGGACCAGCGGTGCAGGAAGGGCAGGAACCCATGCGCGCTGTCGCGCAGGGTCAGCCGGTCGGCGAGGCCCGAGGCGAGCAGGATGCGGGCGCTTTCCAACACACCCGCCCCGAGGAAGGCGCGGCTGGCGCCGAGCGCCTCGCCCGAGGCGAGATGCAGGGTGATCCCGTCGGCGCCGTCGTGGAGTGCGCGCACCGGCGCGCCGGGTCGATAGGTGAAATCTGCGCTCTCCCGCAGCCGCTCGATCTGCGCGGCGGCAGACCAGATCAGCCCCCAGGGACAGCCATGCAGGCATTGACCGCAGAGTCGGCAGCCCGTCGCCACCGACTGCCGCGACTGACCGGCGGTGATCCCGGCTGCGGCCAGCGCCACTTGCGCGCGCGCCAGACGGTCGAGCAGGCGTTCGGCCTGGGGCGAGGGGGGAAGAGCGCTGTGGCCCGCCATCAGGAGCATCGGAAACAGGGACTGAAGGTCATCCACGCGACCGGCGATCGGCAGAAAGTCGGCGACGGCGCGATAATGCGGGGCGAGGTCGTCGGTGCCGATCGGCCAGCCCGCCATGTCGGAGGCGCGGTAGGGCAGAAGCGCCGAGCCCCAGAGGTTCGACAGGCCCCCTGCGGCACGGGAGGCGCGGAGCAGGAATTGATCGGCGCCTTCGGCAAACGTCTGTTCTGCCGGTTCCATGGCGAAGTCGGAGCCGAAGCGGCGCACCTGACCGGGCGGCGCGGCGAATTGCGCGGCCCGCCAGTCCGCGCGCGCCGAAGGGGGCCAGCGGGACGGGTCGGTGCTGGCAAGGGCGTCGCGGGCGGACCGGCGGTCCGCCTCCAACATCTTGCCGCCGTCGAGCATGATGACCTTACGGCCCCGCGCCAGAAGTGCGGTGGCCGCCGCGACCCCCGACGGCCCCGAGCCGATGACGATATCCTGCATCCTCAGTTCCGGTGCAGAATGAAGATGCCGCCATCGCCGAGCGTGCCGGGAAGGAAGGCGCGTTCACTCAGGACGCCTGCCTGCATGTCGGCGTCGATGGCCGGATATTCACGCAGGTTCCGGGCGGGGAAAGTGACCACGATGGTCACGGGGCCGGGCGTGGCCATGGCGGCGCGATAGTCGTCCTCGGTCCAGATCGTCCGCCAGTCGGCGCCGAAATGGCCGGTGAAGATCTCGCCCGAGTAGGAGATGGCGTAGACCCGCTCGCCGGGCGCACGCCGCGACTCGACCTCGGCGAAGGCGCCAGCGAGATCCTGTTTCGGGGCGGAATAGTTGCGGAGTGCAAGAGGGGTGGAGACGAGCGCCATGGCAAGGATCGCAAGCGGGAAAAGTGCCCTGCCGAGGCGTTCGGGGACAAGCCCAGAGAGCCAGCGGCAGACGAGCCCGACGCCCATCACCATGAGGAAGAGGATGAAGGGGATGTCGGTGAAGAAGAAGCGCGGCCAGATGCGCATTCCGACTGCCGTGAGGAGGATGACCGTCAGCAAGATGTGGCCGAGCGCGATGGGCGCGAAGAGCGGCTCGCGCCTGCGGAGTGCGACGGCACCGAGGGCGACGAGCGCGAGCGTGAGCAGACCGACGAGCGTCACCAGCGGTCCGGCCTGGCCGAGACCGGTGCGCAGGCCTTCGTAGGCGGTCCAGACCGGATTCTGATATTCCTGCATCGGATCTCCGGCGGAGGTTTCCGCAACGCCCGCCACGGTGGACAGCAGGCTGGGGATGACGGGGGCATAGAGGGCCAGCGTCACCAGTCCGCCGATCATGAAGCCCAGGAACGGTCCGGTGACCAGCGCGCGGTCGAGCGTGCCGCGCCGGGCGCGCAGGGCGATCAATGCGAGCCAGACCAGCCCGAGCGTCATGAAGAAGAAGGTGCCGGTCAGGTGGGTGAAGATGGTGAGCGCGAGCATCGCCGCGAACCAGAGCCAGTCGGCGGTGCGGCCCGATTTCAGTCCGCTGAGGAAGCAGATCAGCCCAAGGGTGGAGAAAAGCGCAAGGCCGGTGTAGCCGCGCGCATTCCCCGAAAACCAGATGTGATGGTAGGAGAGCGCCATCAGCAGCGCGGTCGCGTGGGCCGGCAAGCTGCCCGCGATGTTGCGGGCAAGCGCCCACATGGCCGCGATCCCGCCAAGGCCAAAGAGAAGCGCGGGCAGGCGGATGGCCCAGGGACTGGCGCCGAAGAGACTGATCGAAGCCTTGGCGGCGATATTGTGCAGGTAGTGGTAATTCATCGAATAGGTCGACAGCATCTCGCCCCAGCCGAGGCGAAGATGGGTCTCGTAGGTGACGATCTCGTCAAACCACAGGGGGCCGTTCAGGCCCCAAAGGCGCAATGCGAGCGCCAGAAGCAGGATCGCAGCCAGGATCAGCCGGTCGCGGGACGTATCGGTCATGCGGCACCCGGCCCGCGCTTTTCGGCGATGACGTCGCGGATGATTTCCGTCAACCCGCGCGTGGGCCGGAAACCGATGGTGCGTTCGAGTTTGGAGACATCGGGCAGGCGACGCTCCATGTCCTCGAACCCTTCCGGATAGACGCTGTCATAGGGCACGAGCCGGATCTCGGACTTCGAGCCGGTCGCGGCCACGACCTGTTCGGCCAGCGAGAGGATCGAGACTTCCTGATCGTTGGCGACGTTGAACACCTGACCGAGCGCCTTCGGCTCGGCCATCAGGCGCATCAGCGCCTCGACCACGTCGTGGACATGGCCGAAGCAGCGGGTCTGCTGGCCGGTGCCGTGGACAAGGAGCGGGCGGCCATCAATCGCGGCCTGCACGAAGTTCGGCACGACCATGCCGTAGCGGCCGGTCTGGCGCGGGCCGGTGGTGTTGAAGAGGCGCGGGATGATCACCGGCAGGTTCGCCTCGCGGGCGTAGGCGAGGGCGAGGAATTCATCGAGCGTCTTGGCGGAGGCATAGGACCAGCGCAGGTTCCTGGTTGCGCCGATGGTCAGGTCGTCGTCTTCGCTGAAGGGGAATTTCTTCGCCTTGCCATAGACTTCCGAAGTGGAGGCGATGAAGGTCAGGGGTTTCTTGCGCAGGGCCGCACGCAGCACATTTTCGGTGCCGTTGATGTTCGTGAGGATCGAGCGGCTGGGTTCGTCCATGATCAGCTTCACGCCCACTGCGGCGGCCAGGTGGAAGATCGCATCCACCCCGTCGGTCAGATCATGCACCAGGTCATTGTCCAGGATGCTGCCCTCAACAAGGGTCAGGCTGTTGGACCCGGACAGAGACTGCAGATTTTCACGGCGGCCGGTGGACAGGTCATCGAGCACCGTCACCTGATGCCCTGTCGCGACCAGGCGCTCTGCAAGATGCGAGCCGATGAAGCCCGCGCCGCCGGTAATCAGAATCTTCATTAAACTTTCCGGTTCTGGATCTGAATCTGCATCGGATGCTAACAGGCGCGTCCCTGCCGCGCACGCTGGAAAAGGCAGGCGGTTGCTCTGTCTGCAACAATGGCGTTGTCGCACGCCTTTTGATCGCGCGGGGCAGTCGCTCACCCCAACCCGGCCCTCCCGCGAAGTGGCATTTACGATCAACATTTGGTCGCGCGCGCCTTTCCT
>CAZRKU010000039.1:20303-26997 GCA_964600685.1 uncultured Frigidibacter sp.
GGCCCTCCCGCGAAGTGGCATTTACGATCAACATTTGGTCGCGCGCGCCTTTCCTGCTAGGAAGGTCTGGTCTTTCCGTGGTGCCGGAGGACAGGCGGCGGCCGCTGCTTGATCGGCCGGTGTCCAGCAGAATTGGATTGCCCCGTGGGGACCGACTAGATTGCAGAGAACAGACAAGACGGCTGGCTTTTCCATGCATTCCGCCCTCACAGGCAGGATTGCAGCACGCGAGGCGCGCATCGTCACGGTCGGGCTTGGCTATGTCGGCCTGCCCTTGGCGCTGACGATCAGTGAATGCGGCTTTCCGGTGACGGGGTTCGACCTGAACATGGGTCGGGTGGCGGCAATCAACGCGGGCGAGCGGGTGATCTCCTATTTCGCCGAGGATCGGGTCGCCAAGGCCCTGGCATCGGGCCGGTTCGCGGCCTCTTCGGACCAGGCGGTGCTGAAGGCGGCCGATATCATCCTGATCTGTGTGCCCACCCCCCTGTCCGCCGAACGCGAACCGGACCTGAGTTATGTGCTGCGCGCTGCCGAGACGGTGGCGGACGAACTCAGGCCCGGCCAGTTGGTCGTTCTGGAAAGCTCGGTCTGGCCGGGGGCAACCGCGACGGTCGTGAAACCCATCCTGGAGCGCCGCGGGTTGAAGGCCGGCGCAGACTTTTTCCTGGGCTTCTCCCCCGAACGCGAAGATCCGGGCAATGCAAAGTTCGACACGAAGTCGATCCCGAAAGTGGTGGGCGCCGATGATGCGCAGTCGCTGGATCTTCTGGACCGGTTCTATTCGGGCGTCGTGTCGCGCACGGTGCCTGTCAGCTCGCTGGCTGCGGCGGAGGCGGTGAAACTGGCTGAAAACAGCTTCCGCACCGTCAACATCGCACTTGTGAACGAGATGAAGGTCGCGATGGAGGCGATGGGCGTCGATGTCTGGGAAGTGGTGCAGGCGGCAGCGACGAAACCGTTCGGCTACATGCCCTTCTATCCGGGGCCGGGGATCGGCGGCGACTGCATCCCCGTGTCGCCCGTCTATCTGAGCTGGCGCGCGCGCGATGTGGGATCGTCCCTGCCCATCGTCGATCTGGCGCGCCGGAACAATGACGGTGCGCCGGATCTGATCGCGGGCCGCGTGGCGGTGGAACTGGCGAAGAATGGCGGCGTGGCCGTGAAGGGCGCACGCATCCTGATCCTGGGCGTGGCCTACAAGAAGAACGTGGAGGACACCCGCGAAAGCCCGGCGCTTGCCATCCTGAACCGGCTGGAAGAGATGGGCGCGACCTGTGACTTTCACGATCCCTATTTCCCGGTGATGCCGGTGACGCGCGACCACCCGGGGCTGGCGGGTCGCAAGTCGGCGGACCTGACGGCAGAAGCGGTAGCGACCTACGACGCGGTGCTTCTGGCAACCGATCACAGTGGGGTGGACTATGGGCTCGTGGCTGGCGCGGCGCGGCTCATCCTTGATACGCGGAACGTCTTTGCCGCGTCGGGGCTTTCGCCCAGTCATGGTAAGCTGGTCAAAGTGTAATCTGACGAATCGGCAGGTTACGCGCGAGGAACGAAATTCAACCAGAAGGAGATCTATTTTCAGTCGCCGGGCTGGAATGGTGATCCCCGGGTGTCAAAGTGGGCCGGACGAGTGTGATTGGTTCCAGAATCCGATGACAAATCCGGGCTTTGTGGCAAGAGGATTTTGTGCCGGGTGCGGGACGCTGTATGTTGGCGAAGTGCGAGAGTTTTTGATCTGATATTTTCGAAGTGGTGGTGAGATAGATGGAAGATGGCAAGCAAGACCGCGTCGTCGTGATCGGCGCGGGACCGGCGGGTCTGACTGCGGCTTACGAGTTGCAGAAGCGGAGCAAGAGCCACCGCCCGATCGTGCTGGAAGCGTCCGACATGGTGGGGGGCATCTCGCGCACGGAATCCAACAACGGCTACCGGTTCGACATCGGAGGGCACCGCTTCTTCACCAAGGTGAGGGAGGTCGAGGACATGTGGCACGAGATTCTGACGGACGATTTCATCACCGTGCCGCGCCTGTCGCGCATCTACTACCGCGAGAAATTCTTCGACTATCCGCTGAAGCTCTTCAATGCGCTGACCAACATCGGGCCCTATGAGAGCGCGCGGATCATGCTGAGCTACTTCAAGTGGCAGGTGCGCCCCTTCCGCAAGGAGGAAAGCTTCGAGGAATGGGTGATCAACCGTTTCGGCGGGCGGCTCTACATGCATTTCTTCCGCAGCTACACCCAGAAGGTCTGGGGCATCGACCCCAAGGAAATCCGCGCCGACTGGGCGGCGCAGCGGATCAAGAACCTGTCGCTCTTCAAGGCGGTGTGGAACGCGATCTCCGGGTCGAACGACACGGCGAGCCTGATCGAGGAATTCCAGTATCCGCGCCTTGGCCCCGGGATGATGTGGGAAAAGTGCCGCGATCTGGTGCGCGAACAGGGGGGCGAAGTGCAGATGCGCGCGCCGGTGGTGCGGGTGAACCGCAAGGACAACCGTGTGACCTCGGTCGATGTGAAGCGCTGGTCGACCGATGGCGCGGCCCCGGTCGAGGAACGGATCGAGGGCGAAGAGTTCATCAATACGATGGCGCTGCGCGACCTGATCCTGTGCATGGATCCGCCGCCGCCGCCAGAGGTGGTCGAGGCCGCGAACAAGCTCAAATACCGCGACTTCCTGATCGTGACGCTGGTGCTGGACCATGCCGACCCGTTCAGGGACAACTGGATCTACATCCATTCGCCGAAGGTGGTGGTCGGGCGCATCCAGAATTTCCGCGCTTGGTCCAAGGAAATGCTGCCCGACCAGAATACCGCTTCCATCGGCATGGAGTATTTCTGCCAGGAGGGCGACGGGCTGTGGGAAATGTCCGATGAAGACCTGCGCGCCCTTGCCGCGAAAGAACTGGAGGTTCTGGGCCTTGCGAAGGTCAAGGATGTGATCGGCGCCGCCATTATCCGCCAGCCCAAGGCCTATCCGGTCTATGATGGAGAATATCGCGAGGCGCTGGACGTGCTCGAGGACTGGATTCTCGGCCTTGAGAATTTCCAGACGGTCGGGCGCAACGGTCTGCATCGTTACAACAACCAGGATCATTCGATGCTGTCGGCCATGTTTGCCGCCCGCAACATCCTGGGCGAAAAGAACGATGTCTGGAACGTGAATGTCGAACGCTCCTATCATGAGGAGTTCGAGGTGAAGAAAGAAGCGCCGACACCGGCACTGGCCGCCGAGTAGACGCACCCGCCGGCATCAATTCCTGAACCCAGGCTGAACCGAGAATGTCCGATACCGCCGGCCCGATCCGCAAGCTGACCGACAACGTGTGTCTGTTCTGGGCGCTGCTCGCGCTGCCGGCGGTCTATATGCTGGCAAACTGGCTGGTCCCGTACCGAGAGGTCGCCTTCCTGTCGCTGAGCGGGGAGATCGCTACCTATCTGCTCATCATGACCATGTTGGTCACGCCGCTGATGCTTCTGGCCGGGCCATTGCCCTGGTTGAAGGCGCGACGCCGGCACCTGGGCGTCGCGAGTTTCCTCTATACCGCCCTGCATGTGGCTTTCTGGCTGGTGGAAGCAAACATCGGCAGCCTCCTGCGCAGCTTCTTGCGCTTCGAAATTCTGACCGGCTGGCTGGCGATGGCGGTGATGGTGCCGCTGGCGCTGACATCAACCGACAGTGCCGTGCGAATTTTGGGACCGCGCTGGAAGGCCTTGCAGCGCTGGGTCTATCCCGCAGCGGTGCTGACCTTCATCCACTGGCTGATGACCACCGGCAAGCCCGGCGCAGCCCTGATCTGGTTGGCCCCACTGGTCCTGGTGTCGGTCTGGCGAATCATCCGCTATCAGCGGCGCATCAGAGATGTTTGATTTTTACTGATTTTCAAGGTATGTTCGTTTTATTGAAGTCGAGATTGCTGTTCCGGCCCAAAGACCGGCGTGTATTTTTCTCAAGGAAACAAGGGTTTTTAGTCCCACCTCTTCCCCAATGATGATCTGCCAGAAAGCGAATCGTATCTGATTCTGCAGTTCGAACGAATGTATGGGGAATCGATTCTGGCGGATGCCTGAAGCGACCGAAACAAGATGATCGCCCCAGACGATCCGCGAACAGTTCGCACAATCAGACGGTATTGTCCGTCTGACCAGATTGCTCGCGCCGGTTGCCAATAAAATACCCTTGGAAAACCATCCTTTTGGCGGGGTTCCGCCCGGATTCGGTCACGTGTGAGGAACAAATTTGTCTTCACACGGCAAATAAGGCGGCGGCAAGACGCCAGCAAAAAACCGGATCAGACGAACAAGAAAGGGCGGAAAGATGACGGAACTCCTTGATATCGCACGCAGCAGCCGGACCAGCGCAATGGCGCGTATCGGTGGGTTCCCTTGTGGCAACATGGTGTCGGCCGGATCCGACGCCCGTTTCCGCCATCAGCCCCGCCACATTTCTGCCGAATTTCCCGGTCTGCGCGGTCGTCACTGATACCCCCGCAGTCCACCCGAACGCTCCCAGTCTCTCGGGCAGAATGCCCGTCCCTCAGATCCAGAACGGAAGGAACCCATCATGACCAATTTCGCCAACATCGCCCGTCAAGGCCGCGCCAATGCTCTCGCCCGCCTGGGCAACGCTTCCGCCGGGCACGGCAACCGGTCGCGCAGCCTCGATGCGGCGCCGATGGTCAGCTTTTCGTCGGTGCGTGGCCGGTCGTAAGCCCCGGGGTACTCCCTCCCCCGAGGTGACGAGTGGTGGAAGTGGAGCGGGGCGTCCGGCGGGGCGCCCCGCTTCGCTTTGCTTGATGCAGGTCAAGGTTGGCTGCCGCGCCGGAGGCTAGTCTGCGGGTCAGGCGGACAATCCGAAGGAGGATGCCATGACACACAAGATACTTTGTGCGACCGACGGAACGGACCATTCGGCGATCGCGGTCATTCAGGCGGCGGAACTGGCGGCGCAGAGCAAGGCGGCGCTGACCATCTGCACGGTGAACGTGGCCCATGGCGGCGGGCGGGGGCCGACGATCAATCACTGGAGCGATGCCGAGGTCGAGACGATCCTGAAGGATGCAGCGGCGCTGGCGGCCAAACATGGCGCGGCGGCGGCGGAGACGGTCACGATTCGGTCGCGCGAGGCGGCGGGGGGTGTGGTCAGCTACGCCGAGACGCACGGGTTCGACCATATCGTGATGGGCACCGGCGACAAACGCGGCATGTCGCGGCTGATCCTGGGGTCGGTCGCGGGCGAGGTCGCGGGCCGGGCCCATTGCACGGTGACCGTGGCGCGGTGAGTGTCTCAGGACGAGACGCTCGGCCCGCGCTGGGATTTCAAGGGGTAACGGCGGGTAGATAACGACAGCGACGGGACGCGCGACTGTCGCGCCACGCGCGGTGCCACGGCCAACATCCGCCCCATGCCGATCCGGAAACGCTTCCTGGTCTTTGATCCCGCGTTAGACCGAGCCCGCAACCACGTCTGGATGTTCCTGAGAAAACTCAATCGCTTCCGTGCCGTGGTCCCCGTTAAGGCAAGCGCGATGACAACTTCCTCGCCTCAGTCCAACTGGCGTCCCCGCGTATCTGGTGGCGATCACTGGAGTCGATGACCCAGAGCGGGCCGGGCAGGATCAGAAGGAACGGCGCAGGCGCAGGCCCAAGGAGTTGGCGCCGGGATTGGCCGATCCGACCCCGAGGTTCGACAGGTGGTGGATGGCAAATGTCACCGAGGTCTGTGGCGTGAGCTGGTAGCCGAGGCCGAGCGTGCTGCGGAATTCGAGGTCGCTGCCAAGGTTGGAGGCCGGTCCGGCGGCGTGATAGTTGCCGGCCATTGCGCTGGCTTCCAGGGTCCAGCGTGCGTCGAGCGGCATCAGCGCGCCGAGGCCGATGCCGCCCCAGAAGTTGCCGTCCTGATCACCCATGACCGCGCCCACGAAGCCGATATCGGAGCGGCCGATCCGGGCGAAGGGCGCGCCCTGATATTCGAGCCCGAGCCCGACCGGCCTGCCGCCGCCGCGGTCGGAAAAGTCCGCGGTGTAAAGTTCGGCCACCAGCGACTGGGCGGCGGCACCGCCGGGCGGTGACAGGAGGCCCAGCAGAGCGAAGGCAAGCAGGCTGAACGTCCGGTTCATCATTTTCATCGAGCCTTTCCTGTGTTGGTCCGGGCAGCGGCCGGGACCGATCACAGACAGCCTGCGCAACTTGTGGGAAAAATCAAGATGCGGGTGGGTGTTGGCGGAAGTTTCGGAGGTGTGGGGCGGTTCGAGGCGGATTGGGCGGTGCCATGGTGCGTGATTACACGCACCATGGTGGGGGATTTGAGGTGAAAAGAGTGGGGCGCGCGACCACGCACCCTTCCGGGCGCCAGGGCTTCACCGCGTGAACTTCTTGTACTTCACCCGGTGCGGCTCGATGCTCTCCGGCCCGAGCCGGCGCACCTTGTCCTCCTCGTAGGCCTCGAAGTTGCCTTCGAACCATTCGACATGGGCGTCGCCCTCGAACGACAGGATATGTGTGCACAACCTGTCGAGGAAGAAGCGATCGTGGGAGATGATGACGGCGCAGCCGGCGAAATCCTCGATGGCGGCCTCCAGAGCTTGCAGGGTTTCGACGTCCAGATCGTTGGTCGGCTCGTCGAGCAGGAGGACGTTGCCGCCGGATTTGAGGAGCCGCGCCATGTGGACGCGGTTGCGCTCGCCGCC
>CAZRKU010000040.1:0-22727 GCA_964600685.1 uncultured Frigidibacter sp.
CGAGCCGGAGCTGAAGATCATCGACGTCTTCATCTGCAAGCTGAGGAAGAAGCTGGCCGAGGCGACGGGGGGCGAGAACTACATCGAAACCGTCTGGGGCCGCGGTTATGTGCTGCGCGAACCGCAGCGTTTGGAACAGACGCAAAGACTTGCCGTCGGCGCCTGAACGACAGAGAGCGGAGGGTCTTGCCCCGTCCGCGACGGCGGCCCTTGCGGTGGCTGACGTTTTACCATGTCGCCGATCCCCAGGCGTTGCGCGTTGCGCGCGGAACCTCTGGACCGTCCGGATGCTTGCCCCTAACAGTTGGGCAAGACGATGGGGACGAATGCCATGGCCGACGACGATCCTGACCATGTGAGCGAGGCGGACGCCCGGGCCGAATGGCAAGAGCTTGCGGCCAAGGTCGCGCGCGCCAACGCTGCCTACCACCGCGCGGATGCGCCGGAAATTTCGGATGCGGATTATGACGCACTGAAACGCCGGTTGCAGGCGATCGAAGCGCGCTATCCCGACCTGGCCGATCAAAGCCCCACGGCACAGGTTGGCGCGGCCCCGCTCGAAACCTTTGCGAAAGTGCCGCATGCGGTGCGGATGCTGTCGCTTGAAAACGGCTTTTCGGAGGAGGATCTGGCCGATTTCGTCACGCGGGTGCGCAGTTTTCTGAACCTGCCCGATGCAGCCGACCTGATCTTCACCGCGGAACCCAAGATCGACGGGCTGTCGCTTTCGCTGCGTTACGACAAGGGCCAGATCGTGCAAGCTGCGACGCGGGGGGATGGCGAGGTGGGCGAAAATGTCACCGAAAACGCAAAGACCATCGCCGACATCCCCCACCGCCTGACCGGAGCGCCAGACGTTCTGGAGGTGCGGGGCGAGGTCTACATGGCGCATGCCGATTTCGCGAGCCTGAACGACCGGCAGGCGGCGGCGGGCGACAAGAGCTTCGCCAACCCGCGCAACGCCGCCGCCGGCAGCCTGCGCCAGCTTGATCCGACAATCACCGCCGGGCGTCCCTTGCGGTTTTTTGCCTACAGCTGGGGCGAGGTCAGTGCCCCCCTCGCGCCGACCCAGATGCAGGCGGTCGAGCGGCTGAAGGCGCTCGGGTTTCAGATCAACCCACTGACCCGTCTCTGTCGCACGACGGCTGAGTTGATGGAGGTCTACCGGCAGATCGAACAGGCGCGCGCGACGCTTGGTTATGACATCGACGGCGTGGTCTACAAGGTTGACGATCTGGCCTTGCAGACGCGACTGGGCTTCCGGTCTACGACGCCACGCTGGGCGCTGGCGCATAAGTTTCCGGCCGAACTGGCCTGGACCCGGATCGAGGCCATCGACATTCAGGTGGGCCGCACCGGGGCGCTGTCGCCCGTCGCACGGCTTCAGCCCGTCACGGTCGGGGGTGTCGTGGTATCGAATGCGACGCTTCACAACGAGGATTACATCGCCGGGCGCGACGCCAAGGGCCAGCCGATCCGCGACGGCAAGGACATCCGGATCGGCGACTGGGTGCAGGTCTACCGCGCCGGCGACGTGATCCCGAAGATTGCCGATGTGGACCTGTCGCAGCGCCCCGCCGGTGCCACGCCCTACACTTTCCCGCATCTCTGCCCCGAATGCGGGTCGCAGGCCGTGCGCGAGGAGGGCGATGCGGTGCGCCGCTGCACGGGCGGATTGATCTGCCCCGCACAAGCCATTGAGAAGCTGAAGCATTTCGTCAGCCGCGGCGCCTTCGATATCGAAGGGCTGGGGGCGAAGCAGATCGAGATGTTCTTTGCCGACGATCTTCTGCCGGTGAAGGAACCGGCCGACATTTTCACGCTGGCGGCGCGGGACGCGGAAAACCTCGCCAAGCTGAAAAACCGCGACGGCTTTGGCGAGCGCTCGGCCGCGAACCTCTTCCAGGCGATCGAGGACCGGCGGCGCATCTCGCTGCACCGGCTGATCTTCGCGCTTGGCATCCGTCATGTCGGTGACGCGGGCGCGGGGCTTCTGGCGCGCCACTACCGGACCTGGGATGCGTTCGAGGCGGCCATGACCCAGGCAACGGTGGGCGGGGGGCCGGAGTGGGACGATCTTCTGTCGGTCGACGGGGTGGGCGCCGTGCTGGCGGCCTCGCTGGTCACCACCTTCCACCAGGAGCGCGAGCGCGCCTCCATCGACCGGCTGGTGGCGCAGCTGCAGGTCGCGCAAACCCAGGTGCGCGCGCCCGCCGAAAGCCCGGTCGCCGGCAAGACGGTGGTTTTCACCGGCACGCTGGAAAAGATGACGCGGGCCGAGGCGAAGGCGCGGGCCGAGGCGCTCGGGGCCAAGGTCGCCGGATCGGTCAGCGCCAAGACCGACCTTGTGATTGCAGGCCCCGGTGCGGGCAGCAAGGCGAGGGAGGCCGAACGGCTGGGGATCGAGGTGATCGACGAGGACGCCTGGCTGCGGCTCATCGGCGCATGAGCCGCCCGGCGATCCTGTTCCCGCTGTTCGCGGGGCTGGAGACGCTGGACGGCGTCGGGCCGAAGTCGGCGAAACTTTTCCCGGCACTCGGGGTCGAACGGCCGCGCGATCTGCTCTTCACCTTGCCCTATGCCTGCGTCGACCGCCGCCCGCGCGCCACGATCCGCGATGTGGTGCCGCCGGCAACGGTGACGGTGGAGATCGAGGTCGGCGCCCATGTGCCACCCCGGCGCAAGGGCGGTCCGGCCCGGGTCTTCGTGCGCGACGCGGCCACGGAGTTCCAGCTGGTCTTTTTCCATGCCAAGGGCGACTTCCTGCAAAAGCAGCTGCCCACCGGCCAGCGGCGGCTGATTTCCGGGCGGATCGAGATTTTCGACGGCATCGCCCAGATGGTTCACCCCGACCATATCCTGCGCCCCGAGGAGGCAGATGATCTGCCCGCCTTTGAGCCGGTCTATCCGCTGACCGCCGGGATCAGCCAGAAACTGATCGGCAGGGCCGTTGCCGGCGCGCTGGCCCGTGTGCCTGCCTTGCCCGAATGGATCGACCCGGCGCTTCTGGCGCGCGAGGGCTGGCCGGGCTGGGCGGACGCCATCGCGACCGCCCACGGTCCGCGGGGGGCCGATGATATCGCCGTCCATGCGCCCGCGCGGATGCGGCTGGCCTATGACGAGCTCTTCGCCCATCAACTGACCCTGGCTTTGGCACGGACGGCGTTCAGGCGCGGCAAGGGGCGCGAGACGCGCGGCGCGGGCCGACTTCGCGCCAAGGCGCTGGCCGCCTTGCCCTATGCGATGACTGGTGCCCAGGAACGCGCCGTGCGCGAGATCGCCGAAGACATGGCGTCGGACCGGCGGATGAACCGGCTGTTGCAGGGCGATGTCGGGGCGGGCAAGACGCTGGTCGCCTTCCTCGCGCTGCTGATCGCGGTCGAGGCGGGCGGACAGGGGGCGATGATGGCGCCGACCGAGATTCTGGCGCGCCAGCATCTGGACAGCCTGCGGCCCCTGGCCGAAAGCGCGGGCGTGGTGCTGGAGATTCTGTCTGGCCGGGACAAGGGGGCGGAGCGGGCGGCAAAACTCCGTGCGCTGGCGGCGGGCGACATCCAGATTCTGGTCGGCACCCACGCGGTCTTTCAGAAGGATGTGGAGTTTCGCGACCTGCGGTTGGCCATCACTGACGAGCAGCATCGGTTTGGCGTCGCCCAGCGGATGGAACTCGGCGAGAAAGGCCAGGCGGCGGATGTGCTGGTGATGACGGCCACGCCGATCCCCCGGTCGCTGGCGCTGGCGCAGTTCGGCGACATGGATGTCTCGGTCCTGGATGAAAAGCCGCCGGGCCGCAAGCCGGTGCGGACGGCGCTGATTTCGGCCGGACGGTATGACGAGGTGGTGGGTCATCTCGGGCAGGCGCTGGCCGAGGGGCGGCAGGCCTATTGGGTCTGCCCCCTTGTCGAGGAAAGCGAGCTGGTCGATCTGACGGCGGCGGAGGAGCGGTTCCGTGCGTTGCGGGCCATCGTGGGCGAAGGGGCCGTCGGGCTGGTCCATGGCCAGATGCCGCCTGCCGAGAAAGACGCGGCGATGGCGGCCTTTGTCGAAGGGCGGACCCGGATTCTGGTGGCGACGACGGTGATCGAGGTGGGGGTGAACGTCCCCAATGCCTCGATCATGGTGATCGAACGGGCTGAGATTTTCGGTCTGGCGCAACTGCATCAGCTTCGCGGTCGCGTCGGGCGGGGGGCGGCGGACTCGACCTGTCTGCTGATGTATCAGCCGCCCCTGTCCGAGACGGCCGAGCGGCGATTGCAGATCCTCAGGGAAAGCGAGGATGGGTTCCGTATCGCCGAGGAAGACCTCGCCATGCGGGGCGCAGGCGATCTGATCGGCACTGCGCAATCCGGCCTGCCGCGCTTCCGGGTGGCCGATCTGGAGCGGCAGGGCGCGCTGATGGCCCTGGCGCAAAGCGACGCGCGTGCGCTGCTGGCGCTTGATCCGGGCTTGAGTGGCGTTCGTGGGCAGGCGGCGCGGACGCTGCTGTGGCTGATGGAGCAGGATCAGGCGATCCGGCTGATTGCGGTGGGTTGATTTCCGCTTTGTTCTCTAATGTTCTTAAAAAGTTCTTTACAAGCCGCTCGAGATATGAGAACAAAGTAGCAACTCATCCAGCAAGGGAGGTCGCGATGATCGACGCAGTGATGGAGATCAGGGACGTGGTCCAGCGCGCGCGCGCGACGCTGATCGAAGATCTCGCCGGCGCCTTGTCGCTTGTCGTTCTGTTGATCGTCGGCCTGAACCTGACCGCCTTCGCCTGATCCGTTTCTGCCCGCGCGGTTTGTCCTAAGGGAATGCCTGTCCCGCATGCCGATTCCCCAGTCGGTTCCCCCTGTTGTTGATGACCGCTGCCTGCCGCCATTGTCCCCCGACAATGGCGGCTTTTTTCGTGGCTTTTGCGGTCAGGCGGGGGACGCCGTCCCCCGCGCCCCCAGGGAGTATTTGGGCAAAGAAGAAGGGATCAGGCGGTTTTGGCGAAGGCCTCTGCCGTGGCTTCCAGCACCAGAAGGATGGAGGCGTGGCGGTTCTTGTAGTCGCGCGCCGGGGTGAGCGCCTCGTAACCGTCGAAGGGGGCGGCGGGCACCGGGCCGCCGTCGCGCAGCATGGCGGCGAGTTCGTCGCGGGCGCGGGTGATCTCGGCGGCACTGCGGCCGACAAGCTGGGCGCCGGCGATGGCGGCGGAGGCCTGGCCCAATGCGCAGGCGCGCACCTCCTGGCCGAAGTCGGCGATTGTTCCATCCCGGATCAGGAGGTCCACCGTCACCGTCGATCCGCACAAGGGCGAGCGGCGCGTGGCGCTGGCCGTCGGATCGCGCAGCCGCTCTGCATGGGGAATGTCGGCCGCCAGCGCCAGGATGCGCTGCGAATAGAGTTTGATGAGATCGGTTTCGCTCATTTGAACCCCGTGCGGTTTGGCATTAGAGATAGGCGGCTCTCGCGATCTTGCAAAGGGATGATCATGCGCTTTGACCCGGCCAGCCTGGTTTTTGACGAAAGGGGCCTGATCCCGGCGATCGCGCAGGACCATCGGTCGGGCGAGGTGCTGATGATGGCCTGGATGAACGCCGCGTCGGTGGCGATGACACTTGAGACCGGACGTGTCACCTATTGGTCGCGCTCGCGCCAAAGCTTCTGGGTGAAGGGCGAAAGCTCCGGCCATGTGCAGCGGCTTGTCGAACTCCGGCTCGACTGTGATCGCGATTGCCTTCTGGTTCTGGTCGATCAGACCGGCCCGGCCTGTCATACCAACCGCAGGAGCTGCTTTTTCACGGCAGTCCGTGCCGGCGCGGAGGCGGAAATCCTTGCCCCCGAGGCGTGAATCCGCCGCCTGCCATTGCGCCCCACAGATAGGATGGGATATAAGGGAGCAACACAAAATCTAGAAGAAGCCAGAGCGCGGGCAGTTACGTGACAGACGAACCTGAAATCCCTGAAAAAGAAGAAGAAACGCACGTTCGCATGGCGCATGCGGGCCCCTCGATCGCCATCGAGCAGGAAATGCGCACCGCCTATCTCGATTACGCGATGAGCGTGATCGTCAGCCGCGCCATTCCCGACCTGCGCGACGGGCTGAAACCGGTCCATCGGCGCATCCTGTTTGCCATGCACGAAACCGGCAATACCCACGACAAGCCCTATCGCAAATCCGCCCGTCCGGTGGGCGACACGATGGGGAAATACCACCCGCATGGCGACGCCTCGATCTATGACGCGCTGGTCAGGATGGCGCAGACCTTCTCCATGTCGCTGCCGCTTCTGGATGGGCAGGGCAACTTCGGCTCGATGGATGGCGATAACGCCGCGGCGATGCGCTACACGGAAGTGCGGATGGACAAACCCGCCGCGAGCCTGCTGGCCGACATCGAGAAGGACACCGTCGATTTCCAGGACAATTACGACGGCAAGGACAGGGAACCGACCGTCCTGCCGGCGCGCTTCCCGAACATGCTCGTCAATGGCGCGGGCGGCATCGCCGTCGGCATGGCGACCAACATTCCGCCGCACAATCTGGGCGAGGTGATCGACGGCACGCTGGCCTTGATCGACGATCCCGACCTGTCGTCTGAGGCGCTGATGGAGATCATCCCGGCACCGGACTTTCCGACAGGGGGCATCATCCTTGGCCGGTCGGGCGCGCGCAAAGCCTATCTGGAGGGCCGCGGGTCGGTCATCATCCGGGCGAAGACCCGGATCGAGGAGCTGAGGAAAGACCGCTACGCCATTGTTCTGGATGAAATTCCCTATCAGGTGAACAAGGCGACGCTGATCGAGAAGATCGCGGAGCTGGTGCGCGACAAGCGGATCGAGGGCATCGCCCATGTCCAGGACGAAAGCGACCGCGTCGGCGTGCGCGTCGTCATCGAACTGAAGCGCGATGCGACGCCGGAGGTGGTGCTGAACCAGCTTTTCCGCTTCACGCCGATGCAGACCTCGTTCGGCTGCAACATGCTGGCGCTGAACGGCGGGCGGCCGGAACAGCTTACGCTTCGCGATTTTCTGAGTTATTTCATAAGCTTCCGCGAGGAAGTTGTAGCGCGCCGCACCGCTTACGAACTGCGCAAGGCGCGGGAACGCAGCCACATCCTCTGTGGTCTCGCCGTGGCTGTGTCGAACGTGGACGAGGTGGTGGCGACCATCCGCTCCTCCGCTGATCCGGCCGAGGCGCGCGAACGGCTGATGACCCGGCGCTGGCCGGCCCATTCGATCTTGGAATATATCCGGCTGATCGACGATCCGACCCACCCGGTGAACGAGGACGGCACCTACAACCTGTCGGAAATCCAGGCCCGCGCGATCCTCGATCTGCGCCTGCAACGCCTGACCGCGATGGGTGTGAAGGAAATCACCGACGAACTTGAAGAACTGGCATCCAAGATCCGGGATTACCTGGATATTCTGGGATCACGTGACCGGATCATGGCGATCATTTCGGCTGAATTGCGCGAGGTCAAGGACGCCTTCGCCGTGCCGCGCCGGACCGAGATTGTCGACTGGGCAGGCGATCTGGACGATGAAGACCTGATCGAACGCGAGGAGATGGTCGTGACCATCACCTCGGGCGGTTACATCAAGCGCACGCCCTTGGCCGAGTTCCGCGCGCAACGCCGGGGCGGCAAGGGCCTCGCCTCGATGCAGACCAAGGAAGATGATGTGGTCACGACGCTTTTCGTCGCGAACACCCACACCCAGCTTCTGTTCTTCACCACCGACGGCATGGTCTACAAGCTGAAATGCTGGCGCCTGCCGCTGGCGGGACGCCAGGCCAAGGGCAAGGCGATCATCAATATCCTGCCGATCGACCAGGGCGTCTCCATCGCCGCCCTTATGCCGGTCGATGCGCCGGAAGAGGAATGGGAAAACCTGCAGATCTTTTTCGCGACCTCTGAAGGTGACGTGCGCCGCAACGCGCTGTCCGATTTCACCAATGTGATGCGTAACGGCAAGATCGCGATGAAGCTGCCCGAAGGGATCAGCTTGGTCAACGCGCGCATCTGCGATGAGAATGACGATGTGATGCTGGTCACTGCCACCGGCCGGGCGATCCGTTTCCCGACGCCCGAGGTCCGGGTCTTCAAGGGGCGCGATTCGACCGGGGTGCGCGGCATCCGGCTGGCGGCGGGCGATACCGTCGTCTCCATGTCGGTCATCCGCCATTTCGAGGCTGATCCGGCCGAACGCGCCGCCTATCTGAAGCAGCGCCGCCTGGTGGCGGGTGCCCCGGAGGAGGAAGCCGAGGCAGACGAGGATGAGGAAGCCGTGACCGGGGGGCAGCTTTCGCCCGAACGTTATGCCGAGATGTCGGCGGCCGAGGATCTGATCCTGACGATCACGGCAAGTGGTCTGGGAAAGCTCTCCTCCTCCCATGATTATCCGGTGCGCGGCCGCGGGGGCCAGGGGGTGAAGGCGATCTCGCAGGGTTCGCGCGGCGGGCGTCTGGTGGCCTGTTTCCCGGTCCTGGGCGACGATCAGGTGATGCTCGCAACCTCGACCGGTCAGTCGATCCGCTGCCCGGTCGAAGGAATCTCCTTCCGCTCGCGGTCCGCCGGTGGGGTGAAGGTGTTCGACACTGGTGCGGATGAGGAAGTCGTGTCGGTCGCGCGAATCGCCAGCGAAGGCGACGAGGACGAAACCGAAGCCTGATACCGCCCGAAAACGGGCCGATTGACACCGGGGCGCGCAACAGTTCGCGCCCCATTTTCTTTTTGTTGTTCAATTTGCTGCAGTCAAATTTTGACACATTCTTAACCCACTCGCGCCAAGGTTGCCCTTGAAGAATGGCTCATGGGACAGGGCAGAGGCGCCTGATCCCGAAACGGCAGGGGATGCACATGGCTTATACGGACATTACGGGCAGCTTCGAAACCGCCAAACCGGAAGTCGGCGCACTGAAGCGCTTCGTCGCGACCTTCTTCGCCGCCCGGTCGGAACGCATGGGCACCGCCGCCTCCGCGCCCCGGAGCCTCGCCGGTCCGTTGCCGGGCGACAAACGCGCCCGGGGCTATATGGACGATCTCGACATCGAAGTGGGCTTCTGAACGAAGCCCACGCGCCGCCGCCCGGTCTCAGAAGCCGGGCAGAAGATGTGGATAGTCGCGCTGACTGAAAGTAGCGCCGCCGCCGATCCGATATTCCAGACCCAGCCCCAGAACGCTGTCACGGTCACTCGCCGAGACGATCCGCGCCGCATCCAGCTTTACGTTGAAAGCGGGGGTGACGGCATAGGTCACGCCGACCGAATAGCGCGTCAGATCAGTATTGCCACTGGCACTGAGGACGCCCGCGTTCAGCGTCGATCCGCCGGTCAGCCCGTAGGATGCATCTATCCCAAGCGCGCCGAAATCGCTGCGGCCGCCGCTGCGGTTCACCCGCATCAGATAACCTTCCAGCGTCAGCGCCTCGGCCATCGCGAACTTCCCCTCGACCCCCAGCTTCAGATCGTCGCCCGAGTTCGCCAGGTCGTCATAAGTCAGGAAACCGCCGACGGCCGATGCCGATCCGACATCACCCACCACATGCGCGCCCAGAGAAAGGGCATCCGGCCCGCCGTTCGAGAAACGCTTGGCCAGATCGCCCTGAAGCGACAGGCCGCCCAGCCCGAACCCGAACGAACCGCCGATGACGGTCTGCGACAGCTGCCGGTCGGCGTTGTAGGTGTAATCAAGCCCGAGCGTCGCGCCCCCCACCCCCTGGCCTTGAACCGGAAGGGCACCCATAAGGAGCGCGGTTGCGCCCATCAATTTGCGGATCATGCCTGCCTGCCTTCTATATATTGTGAGTTTTCCGCTGGTTATCACGTCTGGTCAGACGATGGCAAGCCGTGCCCTTCCCAATTCCCTCCGCTTGGCCTAAATGCCGCGCATGGATCCGGTTCTGAACATCGTGGGCGGCGGCATGGCCGGCGCAGAGGCTGCCTGGCAAGCGGCCGAGGCCGGGGTGCGCGTCATCATCCACGAAATGCGCCCCCACGTTGGCACCTTCGCTCACCGCACCGGCAATCTGGCCGAGATGGTCTGTTCGAACTCGTTCCGCTCCGACGATGACGAACGCAACGCCGTGGGGTTGCTCCATTGGGAGATGCGGGCAGCGGGCGGGCTGATCATGGCAATGGCCCACCGTCATCGCCTGCCGGCGGGCGGTGCGCTGGCCGTCGACCGCGATCCCTTCTCGGAAAGCGTGACGGAACGCCTGCGCACCCATCCGCGGATCACGGTGCGCGGCGATGAAATCACCGAACTGCCGCGTGACGGGCACTGGGTCATCGCCACCGGCCCCCTGACGTCTGGCGCGCTGGCCGAAGCGATCCGGGCGGAGACCGGAGCGGAGGCGCTGGCCTTCTTCGATGCCATTGCTCCGATCGTCTATGCCGAAAGCGTGGACATGTCCGTCGCCTGGATGCAGTCCCGCTATGACAAGGGCGAGACGGAGGCCGAGCGCACCGCCTACATGAACTGCCCGATGGACAAGGCGCAGTATGAGGATTTCATCGACGCGCTTCTGGCCGCCGACAAGACCGAGTTTCACGAGGGCGAGACGGCGGGCTATTTCGACGGCTGCCTGCCGATCGAGGTGATGGCCGAACGCGGTCGCGAAACCCTGCGCTTCGGCCCGATGAAGCCTGTCGGGCTGACGAACGCCCATCGGCCGGACGTGAAGCCCTATGCCGTGGTGCAGTTGCGCCGCGACAATGCGCTGGGAACGCTCTACAATATCGTGGGCTTCCAGACCAAGATGAAGTACGGCGCCCAAACAGATGTATTCAAACGCATTCCTGGGTTGGAAAGTGCTTCCTTCGCCCGCCTGGGCGGCATTCACCGCAATACGTTCCTTAATTCCCCCATGCTGCTCGATGACCGGATGCGGCTGAAATCAAAGCCGCATATCCGGTTCGCAGGCCAGATCACCGGGGTTGAAGGCTATGTCGAAAGCGCGGCGACAGGGCTTCTGGCCGGCCGGATGGCCGCCGGAGAACTCCTCGGCCGCGACCTGGCGCCCCCGCCCGCTGAAACCGCGATGGGCGCGCTCGTCACCCACATCACCGGCGGGGCCGAGGCCAAGACCTTTCAACCGATGAACGTGAACTTCGGCCTCTTCCCCCCGATTGATGCCAAGGGCGGCCGCAAGGGGCGGAAGGACCGCTACAAGGCCTATACGGATAGGGCAAAAGTTGCGTTTTCAGAATGGCTTCAGGGACAAAGCTGATGCGCTCGCGCTTTGCGCCGTCGCCCACCGGCTATCTGCATCTCGGTCATGCCTATTCCGCCCTGATTGCGGAGGCCCGCGCCAAAGAGGCAAGCGGTCGCTTCCTGCTCAGGATCGAGGATGCGGACCGCGCCCGCTGCCGCCCCGAGTATGAGGCCGCGACCTATGAAGACCTCGCCTGGCTCGGGTTGGCTTGGGAACGCCCGGTCCTGCGCCAGTCCGATCATCTGCCGGACTATGCGGCAGCACTCGACCGGCTTTCGGGCATGGGGCTTACCTATCCCTGCCGCTGCACCCGCGCCGATATTCTGGCGGCACTTGCCGCCCCGCAGGAGGGGGCCGCGCCCGAGGGACCGCCTTACCCGGGCACCTGCCGCCATCGTTCGATCACGGACCGCGGCCCCGCCGATGCGGTGCGGCTGAACATGGGGCGCGCGCTCGACCATCTCGGCGATCCGTCGCGCCTGACCTTCCGCGAAACCGGAGCGGACCACGCGGGGCTGCATCGGCTGGACGTTCGGCATCTGCAAGAACAGGTCGGCGATGTGGTGCTGGCGCGGAAGGATGTCGGGGCTGCGGCCTATCACCTGTCTGTGGTCGTCGATGACGCGCGGCAAGGCATCACCGAAGTGGTGCGCGGGGTCGACCTGTTCGAAGCGACGGCACTGCATCGGTTGCTGCAGGCGCTTTTGGGCCTGCCGACGCCCACCTACCACCACCACCACCTGATCCGCGACGAAAACGGCAAGCGTTTGGCCAAACGTGACGACGCTCGGGCAATCCGCAAGTATCGACAGGAAGGCGCCATGCCAAGCGACATCCGCCGGATGGTCGGCCTTGCCTGAACCCCTTCATTCTGGCCAAATATCCCGGGAGCGCGAGGGCAGGGCCCTCGCTCGTCAGGCGGCCAGGGCCGCCTTCTTGCGCAGAGGCATCCCGCAAAGGTCGCGCGGCCCGGCCCGATAATGTTGTGGTCATCGACCGACCCGCAGCCCGGTTTTCGGAAACGTCGCCAGCAGCATCACGATCGCCCCGATCGTCGACAGCCACGACCCTTCGAAAATGCCGACGGCGGCGTCGTAGAAGCCGATGGCCGCACCCAGATTGTCGGCCCTGAAAATCAGCAGGTATCCGGCGGCGAAAGCCCATATCCGAAGTTGCGGCAACCCCGGAACGAGCGGCAGCGCCAACAAGACCAAGATGAAGTCGTAATAGTGAAGGGGCGCCAGCGCGAGCACCGCCACCGCAACAATCGGCACCATCATGCTGCGGTCGTACCCTGCGGTCGCAAGCCGACGCACCAGGGCCATCGCGGCGATGGTGGCGGCACCGAGGGCCGCGAAATTCCCGATGTCGACGCCGACAAGGGCATGGACCAGGCTGCGCAGTCCGGTCGTGGCCCCCGGTGCATTTGCAAGCGCGACGTCGCGATAGGCCACGGCATTGCGCATGAACCCCGTGATCGCCGCCGGATGAGCGACGAGCGCGGGCAGGGCCATGAGCAGGGACACGCCGCCTGCTGTCACCAGCGCGCTCGCCGCTCGCCTGTCCGCGATCAGCGCGGCGGCGGCGAAGGGTATGCCGATCTGTGGCTTGAGGAAGAGCAGCACGAAACCCACCACACGCAGCGGGGCGGAATTGCGACTTAACCCCCTGAGCAGGAGCGCGCCACCGAGGGTCGGAAAGGCGGTTGTCTGGCCGGTCGAGATGTGAATCGCCGTCGCTTCGGTCGCGGCCAGAAGCAGGAAGATCATGCCCTGAATGGCGAAAACCCTGTAGCCGTTCCCGGTGGCGCTGCCCAGTCGACGAACCGCCTGGTTCGCGCATTCTTCTCCGACAATCAAGGCGGCAATGAACAGTGCGGCGACACCGGCCAGATTGAAGATGATGTTGGCGCGCAGAATGTCGTCGAAGCCAGGGACGAGCGAGACGGGCCACCAATTGGGGGGGTAGGGCCACATCACCGGAACATGACCCTCGGTCACGAGCGTGGCTGCGACGTCGCGGTAGCTGGCCGAATAGGGAGCGGCACCGGAAAACCACATCTGCGCCGCCACCCAGATGTAGCGGAAGTCGTAGCCAGCCGTGGCACTTACCGACTGCACCTTGACGGCCAGGTAGGCAAGACCTACGGAGAATGCCACCAGACCGACGAGAAAGCTGGCCAGATTGGACGAAAGGAATTTCGGCGCAGCCCGTGCCAGCATTTTTCAAGCCCTGAGAAAAGCATCTGTGCGATTGAGCAACGGGGCCGATGCCAACTCAAGTTATCGCGGTTCCTCCTGGCCGACTGTGCCGAATTTGTGAACAATTCCCGCCGATCATCGCAATTGGGCAGCGCCTTTGGCCCTGAGCAGCATCCCGTAGAGGTCGCGCGGCTCGTCCGGGTCGGCGATCATGTCGAGGTCTTCGCTGAAACGCAGAGATTTTGGCAGGCTTTTCAACTGCTTCAACACATAGCGCAGGGCCGAGAAATCCTCGATCGCGAAGCCGACCGAATCAAACAGCGTGATCGCCCTGTCGTCGGTGCGGCCGGCGATCTGCCCGGTCATCACCTGCCACAATTCCTTCACCGGATAGTCGGGGTCGAGTTGCTGGATCTCGCCTTCGATCCGGGTCTGCGGCGGGTATTCGACGAAAATGTCCGAGCGCAGCAGGATGTCGCGGTGCAGTTCGGTCTTGCCGGGGCAATCGCCACCCACCGCGTTGATATGGACGCCCGATCCGACCATGTTGTCGGTGAGGATCGTCGCATTCTGCTTGTCGGCGGTCACGGTCGTGATGATCTGCGCGCCGAGGATCGCCTCCTCCGCCGTCGCGCAGGCGACGATCTTCAGCCCGGTTCCCGCCAGATTGGTCGCGCATTTCCGCGTCGCGGCGGGGTCGATGTCGTAGAGCCGCACCTCGTCGATGCCGCAGACGGCCTTGAAGGCCAGCGCCTGAAATTCGGCCTGCGCGCCGTTGCCGATCATCGCCATTGCGCGTGCGCCCCGCGGCGCGAGCCATTTGGCCGCAAGCGCCGACATGGCGGCGGTGCGGAGCGCGGTCAGGATGGTCATTTCCGAGAGAAGAAGCGGATAACCCGTGTTCACATCGGCCAGAAGCCCGAAGGCCGTAACGGTTTGCAGCCCTTCCTTCATGTTTTTCGGGTGGCCGTTCACATATTTGAAACCATACATCTGCCCGTCGGAGGTGGGCATCAGTTCGATCACGCCGACATCGGAGTGCGAGGCCACTCGCGGGGTCTTGTCGAAGAGCGGCCAGCGGCGGAAGTCGGCTTCGATCTCGGCCGCGATCTCGGTCAGAACCCTGTCGACGCCAAGATGAAGGACAAGGCGCATCATGTTGTCAACGCTGACAAAAGGCACCAGGTTGAGATTGGCCTTGTTCATCAGAAGCTCCGTGTCGGGCGGTCGAAGACCTTGCGCCCCATCAGGGAGCCGACAAGTTCCACCATCAGTTTCGCCGTGCGGCCGCGGTCATCGAGGAACGGGTTCAGCTCCACGAGGTCGAGCGAGGTCACGAGGCTGCTTTCATGCAGAAGCTCCATGACCAGATGCGCCTCGCGGAAGGTGGTGCCGCCGGGCACCGTGGTGCCGACGGCGGGCGCGATCGCGGGGTCGAGGAAATCGACATCGAGCGAGACATGCAGCATGCCGTTCGCCGCGCGCACCCGGTCGAGGAATTCGCGCAAGGGGGCGACGATGCCGCGTTCGTCCAGGACCCGCATGTCGCAGATGATGACATCGGTGTTCAGCAGGCGCGCATGTTCCGCCGGATCGACGGAGCGAATGCCATAGAGGCAGATCTGATTTTCCGGCACCGGGGCGGGGAAGGGCGGGAAGGCGTCGAACCCCTCGTGCCCGGCAATATAGGCCACGGGGGTGCCATGCAGGTTGCCGGACTGGGTCGTCAATGGCGTGTGAATGTCGGAATGGGCATCGAGCCACAGGACGAAGAGCGGGCGGCCCTGCGCCGCGGCGTGACGCGCCACGCCCGCGACCGACCCGAGCGCCAGTGAATGATCGCCGCCCAGGATGATCGGGAAGCCTCCGGCGCGCAACGCCTCTTCGGTGCGCCCAGCCAGCGCGCGGGTCCAGCCCACCATCTCGGGCAGGGAATGAACCGCCGGGTTGGCGCAGGTCGCCGGTTCGAGCGGCGGCAATGTGACATCGCCCCAGTCGGCCACCTTGTGCCCGAGGTCGGTGATCGAAGGGCCGAGGTTGGCCACGCGGTAGGCAGACGGCCCCATCAGGCAGCCCGCGCGTTTTTGGCCGCAATCGATGGGCGCGCCGATAAGGATGCAGTTTTTGGTCATGTCGGTATCCGGGCCTGATTCAGTCGATCCTGCCGCCATCTTGCGTCGGTTTGCAGCCTTGTTATTGTCAGTCCGGGCAATCAATTTACCGAATTGGCGGTGCGGGATGAGCGAACTGGACGATGGCGACCAACGACTGATTGCCGAGCTGCGGCGCGATGGCCGGGCGTCGCTTTCGGACCTGGCCAACCGGCTGGGGATTGCCCGGGCCACCGTCCGGGCGCGGATGGAGCGTCTCCAGGCGCGCGGCGAGATTGTCGGCTTTACCGTCCTGACCCGCGGCGACGTGAGCGCGCTGCCGGTGCGCGGGCTGATGATGATCGCGATCGAAGGCCGGGGGCAGGAGCGGATCACCGCAAGGCTGGTCGGCCTGCCGGAGGTTCTGGCGGTGCATTCGACGAACGGCCGCTGGGATCTGATCTGCGAACTTGGCGCGCGCACGCTGGAGGAACTGGACGCGCTGATCCTGAAGGTCCGCGGTTATGACGGGGTTCTGGCGAGCGAAACCAACCTGCTGCTGTCCACCCGCCGTGCCGGACGGCGTTAGGCCCCCACGCCGTTCGAGATGCAGCTGTCAGGCCCGGCGAAAATCCCGCGTTCGATCCCGGAACGGTAGAGGCCGACCGCAGCGGTGGTCAGCGCCGCGAGCGCCCCCGCCCATGCCGGTCCCCGCCCGCCGGTGAGCAGGATCAATCCCCCGATCGCCATGGCCACTGCATGCGGCCAGCGCTGCCAGAGGCAGAGTTTGCAGGGGGCATATCCCATGGCCTGAAAGACGAAGCCCCCCCGGCAGGCCGAGCGATCCGGCGGCGGCGAGGAGGGCGAGGGCGGTCATAGGGCCTTGACCAGAAGGTAAAGGGCGCCCAGCGCGCTGAGCAGGCCGAGGACGAGGGAGGTGAGCCGCTTTTCGATGAACGCGAGGATCGGTTCACCATACCGCCGCAAAAGCCAGGCGAGGCCGTAAAACCGCCCGCCGCGCGCGACGATGGCCGACAGGATGAACAGCGGCAGGTTGAAGCCGACAAGCCCGGACAGGATCGTCACCACCTTCATCGGCGGCAGATGGGCGAGGCCCGAGGTGACAAGCAGGACGAGGATCAGCCAGGTGTTAGCGGCGACATCGGAGCGCAGCGCCTCGAACGCGTCGAGCTTGTCGTAGAAGCTCAGGATCGGCCGCGCGATATGCTCAAAGGCGAAATAGCCGACCATCCAGCCGAAGATGCCGCCCAGAACCGAGGTGACGGAGGCAAGAAAGGCATAACGCATCGCCTTGTCGGGCCGCGCCGCGCACATCGGGATGAAGAGAACATCGGCCGGGATCGGAAAGACCGAACTTTCCACGAAGGAGATCGTGCCGAGCGCGGCAGGTGCATGGCGCGAGCGCGCCCAGGACAGGGTCCACTGATAAAGTCTGTGCAACATTCCTGTTTCGCCTTGCCGGTTCCGACCGCCATTGGCCACGGGCGCGGGGGGGGCGTCAAGCGTGGTTCCGCCGGATCGGGCCGGTCGGGGGCTTTCCGTGGCCGGTTCCGTCCGATAATCTCGGTAAAAGTGTGGTGAGGGCTCCGGCCCCGGGGGGGGTAACATGAAGTGGCAAGGCCGTCGCGGCAGCGACAACATCGAGGACCGCAGGCGCGTGCGCGGCGGCGGCGGGGCCGTCGGCGGTGGCGTTGGCCTGATTGCGGTCCTGCTGATCGGCTATTTCCTCGGCATAGATGTAACCCCGCTGCTGAACGGTGGCGCGGGTGGCACGATCGGGGGGGATGCCGGGATCACCGAGGCCGATCGGCGCGCGGGCGAATTCGTCTCGGTCACGCTGGCCGATACCGAACAGGTCTGGACCGACATTTTCCAGAACGAACTGGGCCGGACCTACGCGCCGGCCACGCTGGTCCTGTTCAAGGGCGGCACCCAGTCGGCCTGCGGCGGGGCGAGCGCGCAAAGTGGACCGTTCTACTGCCCGCTCGACAAGAAGGTCTATCTGGACACCGATTTCTTCGCGACCATGGCGCAGCGGCTGGGGGCGAGCGGAGATTTCGCCGCCGCCTATGTCGTGGCGCACGAGGTTGGCCACCAGGTTCAGGATGAACTCGGGATACTGGCGAAGACCACCGCCGTTCGCCAGCAAAGCTCGACCGGCGACTCCAACCGCATTTCGGTGATGGTCGAACTTCAGGCCGATTGTTTCTCGGGCGTCTGGGCGCGTTATGCGGCCGAAAAGCTGGGGACGCTGGAAGAGGGCGATATTCAGGAGGCAGTCAATGCCGCCGCGCAGATCGGCGACGATACGCTGCAGCGCAATGCCGGCCAGCGGCCCGTGCCCGACAGCTTCACCCATGGCACGTCCGAACAGCGCCGGACCTGGCTTGCCACCGGCTACAAGGCGGGCACGGTCCAGGCCTGCGACACGTTCGCGGCTGGAGACCTGTGATCAAACCGGCTTGAAAGACCGGCGCCGGGCGGCTATGGCTGGCCCCGTGCCCGAGTGGTGGAATGGTAGACACGACGGTTTCAAAAACCGTTGCCTCACGGCGTGTCGGTTCGAGTCCGACCCCGGGCACCAATATTTTCCAGAAGTGATTCCGCCGGACGAGTTCCAGATCGATTCGTGCCCATGAACCGTCGATGCGAAATCGGGGACGATGCCGGGGTTCCGACCGTGTATTGTGTACGATCTTCGCCAAATCCTTCCCGCCCTGAAAAAGCCCAGATTGAATTGCGGCAAAGGTCCGAGACCAGCCAGTGTTTCCAGCCGATCAACGGTTAGCTAACGAAAAGACAGGTTTGGTAACCTCGAAATATTTACGCATTCGCATAATTGCCATGTGTTACCTCTTTATATCAATCGCTTATGCAACATGGTTATTTTTTCCGGCTTTTGCGCAATCGATGGTTGACGCGGTCATCTCTGACAGTGTTTTGCAACAGTTCGCTGGCCATTTCCGCCCTTTTTCTGCCTTTTTTCCTTTGAATAAGGGGGCATCGAAGCGCAAACTTTGATCGGCCCATCGGGAAAGGCCGCAGGACCATTACCAAGACCCGGCCCTTTTTGATGTGCGCCAATTTCGGCGTTGTTGTTGCAAGACCTTTAGACGGGATTACCGCTTTGCCCTGTTTTACGACCGGAACTTTGATAACGACTCTGCGTGGCGAAAGACCCGTGGAGGAACTTGGCCAGGGCGATCGTGTGGTCACCAGGGACAATGGATTGCAGACCGTCCGCCGGATTGTCCGTCGGGATTTTGATTACGGGCAACTGTCGGTGGTGCCACATTTGCAACCGGTTCTCGTGACGACCGGAGCCCTGGGTAAAGGTCTGCCCGAGCGTGACATGCTCGTCAGCCCATCGCTGCGGCTTCTGGTCAGCGGGGACCGGCTGCCGATCGGCCCGAACAGCGCAACAGGGGCCGGTGAGGCGCTGGTCGCGGCCCGGGTGCTGAGCGACATGCGCACGATCCGCCCCTGCCAGGTGCTTGGGGTGAGTTACGTTCATGTCGTGCTGGACCGTCACGAGGTGCTGCTGGCCAACGGGCTTTGGGCGGAATGCTTCCAGTCGGGCGATCCGTCGCTGGGAGCGGTCGGAAATGGGCAACGCACTGAACTTGCGGAGTTGTTCCCCAATTTCGACCGGGCATCGGTTTCAGCATCTGTCGGACATTCAGGAGCGCGGCAGACGGACGCACGGCCTTTGGCCTAGGGACCGCCTGCCTTCAAGGGAATATTGGGAGAGAGAGATGTTTAACGTTGTTTTCATCATGGTGATTTCGGTTCTGCTCGGTGTGCAGGCGGGGTCCGCGCCGATGCCGGTCAGGGTGGCGGCAACCGGCCGTCGCCGCTGACCGGTCGGGCAGGGTTCGCAACGAACGGATGCGAGTGGCGGCGATGACCATCGGGAATCGCCGGATCAGGACGAGTGGGGTGGGGCAGGCTCGGGCCTGCCTCATCCGTTCCGGGGTGCCGTGGTTCCTGTCGAAACGCGCGCCCCGGACAGGCGCCGCCGCAGCCCGCCAGCCGCCGGGCCGTGGCGGCCAGATCCCCCAGCCTAGGGCTGGCGGGCGCGCCAGCTGTCCCACTCTGCGGACGTATCAAGATCGCGGATCGCGCGCTTGCCTGCCAGCGGACAAAGCAGCGCTGGCGTCTTTTGCAGAATGTCGCGCGCGCCCCGGTCGCCGCTGAGCTGTTCCAGTGCGCCAAACAGATGGCCGGGCAGGATGACCGGATGACCGGGCGCGCCTTCCGCCGTTGCGGCACGCAGCGGGCGCTGAGGGGTCAGCCTGAACCGGGCAGCCAAGTGCCGGAGGTCCTCCTCCTCGATCTCGGGCATGTCAGGCAGAAGGATCATCAGTCCCGAAACGGCCTGCTCCAGCGCCACGCGCCCGCCCGCGCGCAGGCTGGCGGCCATGCCTTCGTCGGCGTCCGGGACAGCGATGGTCATGACCGGCAGGCCGGCCAGTGCTGCCTGGCGTCCGGCCAGCCTTGGCCCGCCTGCCGGCAGGCTGACCAGCACCCGGGCGCCGGTCGACAGCGCCAGACGCGCGGTGCGGCGCAGGGCCGGTTCGCCCGCGACCGCCTCAAGGCATTTGTCGCGCACGCCCATCCGCCGGGAGGCCCCGGCGGCGGGGATCAGGATCAGAAGGTCGCGGACCGCGGTCATGCCGCCGACTATCGGGGCTGGCGATCAGGCGGGCAAGGGGCTCAGCCCCGCATCCGCGCCCCGTCGGCATCCCACAGGGGCGCCGTCACCAGACGCGCCTTGCGGCGCTCGCCAAGGATCTCGATCTCGCCCTCCAGCCCGTCACGGATCAGCCCGACCGGGACGAAGGCCTGCGCGACCGATTTGCCGGTCCAGTGCGAATATCCGCCCGAAGAACAGAAGCCCACCACCTTGTCGCCGATCCAGAGCGGCTCATAGGCCACCACATCTGCATCCTCCGCGTCGATGATGAAGGCGCAGAGCCGGCGCTTCGGTCCTTCGGCCTTTTCCTTCAGCGCGGCGGCCTTGCCGATCCATTCCGCAGGTTTGTTCCAGCGGATGAACCGGTCGATGCCGGTTTCGCCGGGGAAATAATCCGGGCTGAACTCGCGCGCCCACGACCCGAACCACTTGTCCAGGCGGAGCGACATCATCGCCCGCATGCCGAAGGGCCGGAGGCCCAGATCCTGACCGGCGGCCCAGAGCGCGTGCCAGAGGCTGCGCTGCTTCATGAAATCGCAGAAGATTTCATAACCCAGATCGCCGGTATAGCTGACGCGTTGCACCAGACAGTCGACGAGGCCGATCGTCAGGTGCCTGGCATCCATGAAGCGGAAGGCTTCGGCCGATACGTCGGCGCGGGTGACCCGCTCCAGAAGCTTGCGGGCGTTCGGCCCGGCGATCTGGAAGCCGGTGATCCGGTCCGAGACATTCTCGACCGTGACGCCTTCCTCCAGGTTCTTCTCGAACCAGCGCAGATGCTGGTCCTGCGCGCCGTAAGAGCCGGTGATCTGGAACTCCGTGTCGCTGATGCAGGTCACGGTGAAATCACCGATGATCTTGCCCTTGGGCGACAGCATCGGGGTCAGAGACAGGCGGCCCTTTTGCGGGATCGCACCGGCCATGATCCGGTCGAGCCAGGCCCGCGCCTTCGGGCCTGTGACGCGGAACTTGCCGAAATTCTGCACCTCGTTGATGCCCACCGCCTCGCGCACCGCGAAGACTTCCTGGCGGGTCGCTTCCCAGGCGTTCGACCGTTTGAAGGTCGGCTCCTCGTAGCGCGGATCGCCCGGCAGCGCGAAATAGCTGGCGACCTCCAGCCCGTATTGCTGGCCCCAGACCGCACCCATCTGGTCGAAAATGTCATACATCGGCGTGGTGCGGAATGGTCGGGCGGCGGGGCGTTCCTCGTTCGGGTAGCTGACCGAGAAGCGCATCTGATAATTTTCGATGACCTTGGGCACCGTATAACCCGGCGTCGTCCATTTGCCGAACCGCGCCACGTCGAAACCGCGCGGGTCCACCTCCGTCTCGCCATGGATCATCCACTCGGCCAGCGACTTGCCCATGCCGCCGCCCTGCGAAAAGCCGGCCATGACCGCGCAGGCCGACCAGTAGTTCCTGAGCCCCGGCACCGGGCCGATCAGCGGGTTGCCGTCGGGGGCGAAGGTGAAAGGCCCGTGGATCACGCTCTTCACGCCGGTGCGTTCCAGAACCGGGAAGCGGCGATAGGCGAAATTCACGCTGTCTTCGATCTTGTCGAACTGCTCGTTCAGCAGTTCGTGCCCGAAGGTCCAGGGGGTGCCGTCGACCGACCATGGCTCGCAGGGTTTTTCGTAGAAACCGATGCAGAGGCCGCGTCCTTCCTGCCGCAGATAGCTTTCCCCGCCGGGGTCCATCACATGCGGGAATTCCTTGCCGGATTTCAGGATATCCATGATCTCGGGAATGTCGTCGGTCACCAGATACTGATGCGCCATCGGCAAGAGCGGCAGATAGACGCCCGCCATGGCGCCGACCTCCCGCGCCCAGAGGCCGCCGGCATTGACAAGATGTTCGGCGATGATCGTGCCCTTTTCGGTCACGACCTCCCACGATCCGTCCACGCGCGGGTTGGTTTCCAGAACCCGGTTGTGTTCGACGATCTCCGCCCCGCCCATCTTGGCGGCGCGCGCATAGGCATGCGTCGTGCCCGACGGGTCGAGGTGGCCGTCCAGCGGATCGTAGAGCGCGCCGATGATGCCCTTGGTGTTGACCTGCCCGTAGGTGAATTTCTCGATCTCCTCCGGCCCGAGGATTTCGGTATGCAGCCCCATGTAGCGATGCTTGGCGCGTTCGGCTTTCAGCATCTCGAACCGGGCCTGATTGTCGGCGAGGGTGATGCCGCCGACATGGTGCAGGCCGCAGGACATGCCGGTGATCTTTTCCAGTTCCTTGTAAAGCTGGATCGTGTAGCCCTGAAGCGCGGCCATGTTCGTGTCGCCGTTCAGCGTATGGAACCCGCCCGCCGCATGCCAGGTGGAGCCGGAGGTGAGCGTCGATCGTTCGATCAGCATCACGTCGGGCCAGCCGTATTTGGTCAGGTGATAGAGAACCGAGCAGCCGACAACGCCGCCACCGATTACCGCGACCTGGGTATGGGTCTTCATGCTATGCTCCCGCTCAATCTGCGCCCAATCAAGGCGCTTTGCGGGAGGCGCTCATGTCATCTTGCGACAAATAGTGTCGCAAAGAACG
>CAZRKU010000040.1:22827-26508 GCA_964600685.1 uncultured Frigidibacter sp.
GTGGTCCGTCATCACCACAAGCCGGTCGTCGCCCCCCACGGCGGCGCTGCGCAGGCCCGGAGATCAGGCTGCCGGGCGTCGCGAGGATGACCGCCTGCCCGTGCGCCAGCGCGGCCAGATCGGCGGTGATCATGCCGGCCCGCGCCTCGATCTCGATGCCGAGCAGAAGCGGCTTGCCGTGGTAAGGGCCAAGGGACGACAGCTTGCCTTTCCATTCCTCCACCCGAAGCGCGAGTTCTGGGTAGGAAACCCGACCGTCCCGCTGGTCAACGAGGGCCGTGGACGCACCAAAACGCCCGAATTGGCGGAAAAAGGACATTATGCAAGAGCCTGAACAAACTGGCCGGATCAAGCAAACTGACCTCGACCATACCGACGGGCCGCAGTCGCGCGAAGCGTCGTCCGCTTACTTCTCGGGAATGAGCCCGCGCGGGCTGAAGCGAAGCACCAGCAGCAGAATCAACCCCATGGTGATCGTGCGCATCTGGGCCGCACTTTCGATGAGATACTGCTTGAGCGTGGAGGCATCATCCATGCCCTGCGTCACGGTCCACATCATCGCATTGCCCCAGGGATCGACCTTGATCCACAGGAACCAGACCAGGAACGCGCCGAGGATGGCCCCCCAGTTGTTTCCCGAACCGCCGATGATGACCATCAGCCAGATGGTGAACGTATAGCGCAAGGGCGTGAAGCTGCCGGGGGTCAACTGCCCGTCGAGCGTGATCAGCATGGCCCCGGCCACCCCGCAGATCGCCGAGCCGAGGACGAAGATCTGCAGGTGGCGGCCGGTCACGTTCTTGCCCATCGCGCGCGCTGCGGTCTCGTTGTCGCGGATCGCGCGCATCATCCGCCCCCAGGGGCTTTTGAGCGCGAGTTCGGAGGCCACGAAGATCAGCGCCAGAACCGCGACGAAGAGCGAGCCATAGAGAAGTTTCACCATGATGGTCGAGGTGGTGACCGGGTTCCAGCCCATGTTGGCCACCCAGTCCTGAAACCAGCTTGCGGCCTGGAGGTTCACTTCGTCCGGCACCGGCCAGGGGCGCGGGATGTTGATGATGTTCTTCACGCCCCGGTCCAGCCAGTCCTCGTTCTTCAGGACGGCGACGATGATTTCGCCGATCCCGAGCGTGGCGATGGCCAGATAGTCGGACCGAAGGCCCAGTGCCGTCTTGCCGATGACCCAGGCAGCGCCCGCGGCGAGCAATCCGCCCACCGGCCATGAGAGAAGCGCGGGCAGGCCAAGGCCGCCGATATTGCCGTTGGTTGCCGGGTTGTTAGCCTCGATGAAGGTAATGGCCGGGTCGAGGATCGCCCGATAAAGGAAAAATCCCCCGATCAGGAGCGCGCACATGGCCAGGAAGCGGCGTTTACCCTGCATGCGGCCGTAGAGAAGGATTGCAGCCACGATGGCCGCGCCGCCGAAGATGAACCCCGCCAGAAGCCGGTAAAGTCCGCCGCCCGTCCAGACCTCTGGCACAACCGGCGAGGAGATCAGGACCGGCGCCAGCCCGCCGAGCGCGACGAAACCGACGATCCCGGTGTTGAAGAGTCCGGCATATCCCCACTGGATGTTCACGCCGAGCGCCATGACCGCCGAGACCAGGCCGACGTTCAGGATGACCAGTGACGAGTTCCAGCTGCCGGCGAAGATCGTATATTCGGTTCCGGTCGGGCCGATCTTCCAGTCCCACAGTCCTTCGACGAGGAAAAGCAGGGCAATCCCGGCAAAGAGGGCAATGTTGCGCAGGTTGAGGGTCATACCGCTTTCCCCTTGAAGATGCCGGTCGGCTTGAACAGAAGGACGATGATCAGGATCGCGAAGCTGACCGAGAATTTGTAGTCGGTGGACAGGATCTGCAGCAGGCCATCAGGCGCCAGGCTGTCGGGCAGCACATAGGTCGCGACCTTTTTCCAGGCATAGGTGATGCCCACTTCCGAGAAGGCGACGAGGAAGCCCCCGGCGATGGCGCCCAGCGGATTGCCAAGCCCGCCCACGACCGCCGCCGCGAAGATCGGCAACAGAAGCGAGAAGTAGTTGAACGCCTTGTAGGCCTTGTCGAGCCCGTAGAGCGTGCCGGCGATCACCGCGATGCTGGTGGCGATGATCCAAGTGATCTGCACCACCCGTTCGGGGTTGATGCCGGACAGCAGCGCCAGATCCTCGTTGTCCGAATAGGCGCGCATCGACTTGCCGGTGCGGGTGGAGTTGAGAAACCAGAAGAGCGCCCAGACGACCAGCCCCGCCGTGACCAATGTCAGCAACTGGGTCGAACGCAGCGACAACCCTTCGGCAAGGCCGGTCGCCGCCTTGAACCCTGCCGGGTCGATCAGGAACTTGGTCCCGTCGGCGAACCGGATCTCCTCGACCCCGATGAGGAAGCGGGTGATGCCCGACATGATGAACATCACGCCCATGGAGGCGATGACGACGATCACCGGTTTCGCCCGCACCTTGCGGTAGTAGCGGTAGACCATCCGGTCGGTCGCCAGAACCAGAAGCGAGGTGAAGAAGATCCCGAAGGGCAGGGCCAGAAGCGCGGTCGGCAGGGGGCCAAGGCCAATCCCCATCGACTGGAACCACCAGGTGAACAGGATCACCACCCCGGTTCCGAAGGCCATCGTATCGCCAAGGGCGAAGTTCGAGAAGCGCAGGACACCATAGATCAGCGTCGCCCCGAGCGCCCCGAGCGCGAGTTGCGCCCCGTAGGCCGCCGCCGGAATGAAGACGAAGTTCAGGAAGGCGACGATTGCGTTGAGAATATCCATTCCTCAGCCCCCCAGGAACGTGCGGCGGACTTCCGGGTCGGCCATCAGGGCCTTGCCGGTGTCGGTGTAGCGGTTCGCGCCCTGCACAAGGACATATCCCTGATCGGCAATTTCCAGCGCCTGCCGGGCATTCTGTTCGACCATCAGGATCGAGATGCCGGTGCGGGCCACCTCGATGATCCGGTCGAAAAGCTCGTCCATCACGATGGGCGAAACGCCGGCCGTCGGTTCGTCCAGCATCAGGACCTTGGGCTGGGTCATCAGCGCGCGGCCGACCGCGACCTGCTGGCGCTGACCGCCCGACAGTTCCCCTGCGGGCTGGCGGCGCTTGTCCTTCAGGATCGGGAACAGGTGATAGACCTGTTCCATCGTGTCGCCGACATCCTCCCTGCGGATGAAGGCGCCCATTTCCAGGTTTTCCTCGACCGTCCTCGACGGGACGACGTTGTTGACCTGCGGCACGAAGCCCATGCCCCTGCGGACCCGGTCCTGCGGCGACAGCGTGGTGATGTCCTCGCCGTCAAGCCGCACATGGCCGCCCCGCAAGTTCAGCATGCCGAAGACGGCCTTCATCGCGGTGGACTTGCCCGCGCCGTTCGGGCCGACGATCACCGCGATCTTGCCCTTTTCGACCGCAAGCGTGCACTCGTGCAGGATATCGGCCGCCCCATAGCCGCCGGTCATCTTTTCGCCGATGAGGAACGGTTCAGCCATGCGCCTCTTCCTTGATCTTGTTCTTCAGGCCGCGGCCCAGATAGGCCTCGATCACCGCTTCATTGGCCTTGACCTCGGCGGCGGTGCCTTTGGCCAGCACGCGGCCCTCGGCCATCACGATGACCGGATCGCAAAGGCGGCCGATGAAATCCATGTCATGCTCGATCACGCAGAAGGTGTAGCCGCGTTCCTTGTTCA
>CAZRKU010000041.1:0-26407 GCA_964600685.1 uncultured Frigidibacter sp.
TCGTTGCCGTTTCCGCCGGTGATCGTATCGTTTCCGCGCCCGCCCTGGGCGAGGTTGCCGCCATCGCCCGTCGACAGCTGGTCATTGCCATCTCCGCCAAAGAGCGTGTCATTCTGTCCGCCCCCTGACAAAGTGTCGTCGCCCGACCCGCCGTAGAGCAGATTGGCACCCTGTTCGCCCATCAAGAGATCATTGCCGGTTCCGCCGTCAAGCGTGTCGTTCCCGTCACCCGACCAGAGCTTGTCGTCTGCATCGCCGCCATACATTTGGTCATGACCCGCCTGGCCGACGAGCGTGTCCTGGCCACCGTCGCCATAAAGCACATCGTCCCCCAGATCGGCCCAGACGAGATCATTGCCATCCCCGCCACGGACCGTGTCAGCACCATCACCGCCCCAAAACTGGTCGGCCCCCGCACCCCCGTCCAGTTCGTCAGATCCCGCTTCGCCCCAGAGACTGTCGTTGTCGTCCCCGCCATGCAGCGTATCGTTGCCGACGCCGGCCCAGAGGCGGTCGCTGCCGCCGCCGCCGTCGAGAAGGTCATTGCCGGCTTCCCCGACCGGCGTGTCATCGCCTGCCCCGCCGTAAAGCATGTCGTCGCCGTCCCCGCCCCAGAGGAGATCCACGCCTGTGCCGCCCTGAAGGTCGTCCGTGCCAGCCTCGCCCCACAGCGTGTCATTGCCGTCTCCGCCAAGAAGCGTGTCATTGCCCGCCCCAGCCCAGAGCCGGTCGTCGCCCGCACCGCCATCAAGCAGGTCGTTGCCAAGGCCCCCGACCGGAGTGTCATTCTGCGCCCCGCCGAAGAGAGCGTCATCGCCGTCCCCCCCCCAGAGCAGGTCCGCCCCTGCACCACCCTGAAGGTCGTCCGAACCGGCTTCGCCCCACAACGTGTCATTGTCGTCGCCACCAAGGAGCGTATCATTCCCGTCGCCTGCCCAAAGCCGGTCCTGCCCGCTGCCGCCGTCCATCGCATCGTTGCCTGTGCTGCCCACGGGCGTGTCGTTGCCGGCTCCGCCGAAGATGACATCGTCACCCTCGTCGCCCCAAAGCACATCCTGCCCGTCACCTCCGAAAATGCTGTCATTGTCCGGCCCGCCATAGGCGCGGTCGTCACCCCCGCCACCATCAAGGCTGTCGTTCCCGGCGCCGCCCTCCAGCAAGTCGTTCCCGGTGCCGCCCAGAAGCCGGTCGGCACCCCCGGCACCCCGCAGGCTGTCGATGCCGTCGCCCCCGTCCAGCACGTCGTCGCCGGTGTTTCCCGTCAGGCTGTCGTTGCCAAGAAGTCCGATCAATGTCGTTGGCTGGCTCGGCGCGGTCAGGTTGTCGTTCGCGCTGCTGCCGAGTTCGACCTGCGTGGTGGTCGTGGGCGCATAACGCGTCAGGCGCAGCATCTGCGACTGGGCAAAGGCCGTGGCAGAGATCGGGTTGCCGTCGAAGCTCTCGATCTGGATCGTCGTGGCACCGAAGCTGATCAGCGCCCCGGTCGCCGTCGAGGTGATCGAAAGCTGGCCGACGTTGCGCAGCATCGGGAAGGCGGTCAGGTCCAGCCGGTCGACGCCAACCTGGTAGTCGCCGATCATGATTGCGCCCGAAGCGGGCGACAGGATGAACAGATCGCTGCCCGCGCCGCCAAACAGTGTCGCGGTGACGCCGGCACCGCCGCCCACGATCAGATCGTCGCCGGCACCGCCGTAGATCGCAGTCGTGGAAGTCCCGGCACAGAGCAGATCATTCGCGCCGGTTCCCGTCTGAACGCCGGGGGTGCGGAACAGTGTCGTGCCGATCGGCCCGAGCGACAGGTCGAGCTGCGTGATCCCCGGCTCGGTGGCACTTGCGGCAAACAGTTGCACGCGCCCGCCGACCTGCGCCACGGCGATCGAGGTCACATCGGCCAGGCTGGTGGCCGCCGTGTCGGCGATCGACATGACCTGGACAAGCCGGCCATCCGGCAGCAGGGCCATTACTTCGACCCCGTCATCCGCGCCACCTGCAAAGACGAACACCTGTCCGCCGGTTTCCAGGGTGGCCAGCGCCGTTGCGCCGCTGAACCGTGTCCCGAGATCGTCGACCACATGATCCGCTTCGTACAGCCGCCCGCCCGGCAAAAGCCGGAAGGTGGACAGCGACGAGCTTTCGGACGCCGCGACGATCACGTAGGTCAGGCCCTGGATCGTCACTGTCGCGACGTCGGTGGGTTTGGAAAAGCCGATGCCGAAGTCGACCGCCACCTGATCCGCCAGGGCAAGCGCGCCGCTGCCGTCTATGGCATAGGTGGAAACCATGTTGCCTGCCGCCGAGGCCGTCACCAGATAGCTGCCGGAGCCTGTGCCGCCGACGGCCATCGCATCAAGGTCCGGCCCGCTGGTGGCGGGGACGGCTCCCGGAACCGGTGTGAGTGCGCCATTGTCCTGCAAACGGTAGCCAAGCGGCACCGACGATCCCTGCGGGGCGAGATAGATGACATTGGTGCCGCCGACGGAAAATCCGGCAACGGCACTCGGGTCGATGAACAGGGGGTTGTTGAGCGGTGAACCGAACCCGCTGGCACCAAGACCATAGCTGGCCCATCCCCAGGGTTCCAGCCCGGCCGCGACCAGATTGGCACCGGTTCCCGTGATGACGGGCAGGACCACGATTTCGGGCCGGCTGCCGGGCCCGACCACCGCAGAGTAACCTTGCAGCGCCACAAGCCCGGCCGGACCCGAGGGGGCCGACAGGTCATAGAGAGCATAACCTGCGCCCGGCCCGGGACGAGCGCTTGTGACAAGCCGCGCCTGGCCGTCAATCCAGACGACATCCAGGTCGGTCACGTTGGTTGAAAAGGTGGGGTTGGCGGTGCCAAGCAGACCGGCAACAGAAAAACTGGGCAAGCTGACCCTCCCGATCTGGCGCTGCGGATCGGGAGGTTAAGTGCCGGGCCTTAAGGCTTCGCAAATAGGCGCGGTCAGGCGGCCTCGGCCAGCAGCCGGTTCAGATCCAGCCGTTCGGTGGTCATCGTGAGATTGCCCCCGGCGTCGCGTGGCCATTCGGCTTCGTCCCGATCGCGATAAAGTTCCACACCATTGCCGTCCGGGTCGCGCAGGTAGATCGCCTCGCTGACGCCATGGTCGGACGCGCCCTCAAGCGCCCAGCCCGCATCGACGACGGATTTCAGCACCTGCGCCAACGCGGCCCGCGAAGGATAAAGGATCGCGGTGTGATAGAGGCCGGTCGTTCCCGGCGCCGGCGGCTGGCCGCCCTTGCTCTCCCAGGTGTTCAGGCCGATGTGGTGATGATAGCCACCCGCCGAGACGAAGGCAGCCTGTCCGCCATAGCGCTGCATCAGCCGCATCCCGAGGATGTCGCAGTAAAAGGCCAGGGCGCGATCCAGGTCGGCGACCTTGAGGTGAACGTGGCCGATGCGGGTTCCGGCCGGGGCTTCGTAGCTCATCGGAGTCTCCATGTTTGGGTTGCCCCCAACATAGAGCCTCTGCGCCCAAGCGCAAAGACTGCACGCACGCATGTTTTTTGTGCGTTGGCGCACATGGACGCCAGTCTGACGTCATTTTTGCCGGGAACGGATCATCCCGACAATATCAAGGGTCCGGGCGAGGATCGGCTGGGCGAGTGCGTCCGCGCGGTCGGCACCATCCCCGAGAATCCGGTCAATCTCGGCCGGGTCGGCCATCAGGCGTTTCATCTCGGTCGCAATCGGCGACAGTTTGGCCACCGCCAGATCGGCAAGTGCGGGCTTGAAGGCGCCGAAACCCTGGCCGGCATACTGAGTGATGACCTGCGCGGGCGTCTGGTCAGACAGGGCTGCGTAGATATTGACCAGATTGCGCGCGTCGGGCCGGTCTTTCAGACCAGCGACCGTCTCGGGCAGGGGTTCTGAGTCGCTCTTCGCCTTGCGGAACTTCTGGGCGATCATGTCGGCATCGTCGGTCAGGTTGATGCGGCTTGCGTCCGACGGGTCGGACTTCGACATTTTCTTGGTGCCGTCGCGCAAGGACATGATCCGAGTTGCGGCCCCTTCGATGACGGGTTCGGTGATCGGGAAGAATTCCACACCGTAGTCATGGTTGAACTTCGCCGCGATGTCGCGGGTCAGTTCCACATGCTGTTTCTGGTCCTCGCCCACCGGGACATGGGTCGCATGATAAAGCAGGATGTCGGCGGCCATCAGGCTGGGGTAGGCGTAAAGCCCAAGACTGGCGTTTTCGCTGTTCTTGCCCGCCTTGTCCTTGAACTGGGTCATGCGGTTCATCCAGCCCAGCCGCGCCACGCAGTTGAGGATCCAGCCAAGTTCGGCATGGGCCGACACTTGCGACTGATTGAAGAGGATGGAGCGTTTCGGGTCGATCCCGGCCGCGATGAAACCCGCCGCCGCCTCGCGCGTCTGGTCGCGCAAGCGCGCCGGGTCTTGCCAGACGGTGATGGCATGCAGGTCGACCAGGCAATAGATCGTCTCGATCCCCTCGTTCTGCTTTTCGACGAACCTTTTCAGTGCCCCAAGGTAATTGCCCAGCGTCAGCCCGCCCGACGGCTGGATCCCCGAGAAGATGCGGGGCGTAAATTTCGGCTTGGCGGCACTCATCGCAAGGCTCCGGCTGGAAAAAGGCTCGCGCCTCGCGTATCGCATGGGTGAGGGGCGCGTCAACAAGCGCCCGGAACCCGAGGCGAGGGCTGACATATGCGCGACGGATTTAATGCCTCCCCCCTGAATCACGTGCCGCCGGTCGTCTGGCTGGTGCTTCTGCCGATCGTGGCGATGGAAATTGTGCTGAACGCGGGCACGCTGGGGGTGGCGGGCGGTGCAGGGGCGATCGGCTGGCGCGCCGATGCGATCCAGCGGTTTGCCCTGTCGCCGCTGATGCTGGACGAGATGGTCAAGATCGGGCGCTGGAACAGTGATTATGCGATGCGGTTCCTGAGTTACGGCTTCGTTCACGCAAACTTCACCCATGCGCTCTTTGCGTCGGTCTTCATCCTGGCACTGGGCAAGATGGTGGCGGAGGTCTTCCGCCCCTGGGCCTTCCTCGCCATCTTCTTCGGGGCGGCGCTGGCAGGCGGGTTGGTCTATTCGGTGGTGCCGGGCATCCGGGCCGGGCTGATGGGCGGCTATCCGGCGGCCTACGGTCTGATCGGGGCGTTCACCTTCGTGATCTGGGCGCGGCTCGGGGCGCAGAACGCGCATCGGGCACGGGCCTTTTCGCTGATCGGCATGCTGATGGGTATTCAGCTGCTGTTCGGGCTGCTGTTCGGCGGCAGCCCGGACTGGATCGCCGATCTGGCGGGGTTTGCCGCCGGGTTCGGACTTTCGTTCTTCGTGGCGCCAGGCGGACCCGCGCATTTACTTGCCCGGCTGCGCCAGCGCTGAGCTGCGCTCACTGTCCGCGCGACAGGCCCGCACGGAAATCGGACAGGCGGAAGGCCCCTAGCGCAAAGGCGCACAGAACGTAGAAGCCAAGACCCGCCCCGCAAAGGATCGTGAGCGCCAGGTAACGCTGGCCTGGGGTGGAGAGTGCTCCGTCCAGCGCTGTCGCCATTGCCCACAGGAAAAGGCCCATGCTGGCAGATGCGATCAGGATGCGGGGCAGGCGCATGCGCATCCTGTCATCGGCGCGGGCGGCCTCTCCCATCGTCCGGCTGCCCCACCAGAGCTGGGCGACCATCGTCCAGCTGGAAATCGTGGTGCCGATTGCGGCGGCGATGAAGCCCAGGAAGGGCGCAAGGCTGATGGCAAGGACAGCATTCACCACCATGGAAAGCAGCGCGTAGTTGAACGGGGTCTTCGTATCTTCCCGCGCGAAATAAAGCGGTTGCAGCACCTTCTGCATGACGAAGGCGGGCAGCCCCGCACCATAGACCGCCAGCGTCAGCGCCGTGGGCCAGGTGTCCGCGGCGGTGAACTCGCCACGTTCATAAAGAACCGAGATCAGCGGCACCGGAATGACCATCAGCGCGACGGCGGCGGGCACGGTCAGGAAAAGCGCGAACTCGGTGGCGCGCGACAGGGCATGGCGGCTGCCGGCCACATCATTCGCCTTCAGTCGCCGCGAAATGTCGGGCAGCAGAACGATGCCGATGGCAATGCCCACAACGCCCAGCGGAAGCTGGTAGAGCCGGTCGGCATAGCTGAGCCAGGCGATCGCGCCCTCGAAGTAGCTGCCGACTTGCCGCCCGACCAGCAGGTTCACCTGCACGACCCCGCCCGCCAGCACCGACGGCCCGGCGATGGCGACCAGACGGCGGATGTCGGTGGTGAAGCGCGGGCGGCGGAAGCGCAGCGGATAACCCATGCGCCAGGCGGCGAGCCAGACCAGCGCAAGCTGCGCCATGCCGGTCAGGGGCGTCGACCAGGCGAGCGTCAGCCCCATGTCCCATCCCGCACGATGCGCATAGATCATCGCGAAGATGAAGATGATGTTCAGAAGAACCGGCGCACCTGCGGCGGCCACGAACCGGCCGCCCGCGTTCAGAAGACCCGACAGAAGCGCGGTCAGCGAGATGAAGAAGATATAGGGAAAGCTGATGTTTCCGTATTCAATGGCCAGTTCGAGCCGTGCGTCACCGGCAAATCCGCCCGCCATTGCAAGGACGAGCCAGCGCATTCCAAGCATGGCCACCACCGAAAAGAGCGCGACGACGATGGCCAGCCCGGTGAACGCATCCTCGGCAAAGGCCCGCGCGTCCTCGCCCGCCTGCAGCTTTTTGGAAAACATCGGCACGAAGGCGGTGTTGAAGGCGCCCTCGGCAAAGAAGCGACGGAACATGTTCGGCAGGGAAAAGGCCACCATGAAGGCTTCGGCGACCGGGCCGGTGCCCAGATAGTTCGCGGTCAGCACGTCGCGGGCAAAGCCCGCGATGCGGCTCAGAAGCGTCCAGGCCCCGACCGTCAGGAAGCCGCGCACCAGTCTGATCGGTTTCATGCGCTTTGCGCCTCGGCCCGTTCCGCGCCCTCGGTGATCGCGGCGCGCAGTTTTTTCTCGAGGCTTTCCTGCTTCAGCTTGGCATGAAGTTTCAAGCCGAACATGTCCTTGACGTAAAAGCTGTCGACGACCTGCGCCCCGTAAGTCGCAATCACGGCGCTGGCGATGTAGATGTTGTTGGCCGCCAGCGTGCGCGTCAGATCATAGAGGAGCGCCGGGCGGTCGCGGGTGTCGACCTCGATGATCGTGTAGATGTCGGACCCTTCATTGTCGAAGGTGATGTGGGTCGGAAAGCGGAACTGGCGCTGGCTTTTCTTGATCTTGTCGCGGTCCTTCAGCGCGTCGCGCGCCACGACCTCGCCCTTGAGGATCTTTTCGATCATCTGTTTCAGCCGGGGAATGCGGGTCGGGTCATAGGGGTGGCCATCGCCGTCCTGGACCCAGAAGATCGCCGTCGCATAGCCATCCTTCGACGTATAGGTGCGGGCATCCACCACGTTCGCCCCCGAGAGCGCCAGCGCGCCGGCCAGCCGCGAAAAGATGCCGGGATGGTCGGCCAGCGCGAAACAGGCGCGGGTCGCATCCCTGTCGTGGTCTGGTTCGATGTCGATGCGGATTTCATCTTCGGGAATGTCATGCAACAGGCGCGCGAAGATCCGGTGCGCGTCGGTGGAAAGTCCCTGCCAGTAGGGGTCGTAATGGCGTTGGGTCTCATGCCGCAGATCCTTCGCATCCCACCCGGGCAGGGCCTCGCGCAGGGCGCGCTTGGACTCGTCCGTGCGGTTTTCCCGGTTCAGGCTTTCCAGACCGCCTTCCAGCGCCGCGGCCGTGTCGGCATGCAGTCGGCGCAGCAGCATGGCCTTCCAGTTGTTCCAGGTGTTCGGCCCGACGCCGCGAATATCGCAGACCGTGAGCACCGTCAGCAGATCGAGCCGCTTCCTGGTCTTCACCACCTTGGCGAAGTCACGCACCGTGCGCGGATCGGAAATGTCACGCTTCTGCGCCATGTCGGACATGAAGAGGTGATAGCGGACCAGCCATTCGACGGTTTCGCATTCCTCGACGGTCAGTCCCAGACGCGGGCAGACCCGCCGGGCAATCTGGGCGCCGAGGATGGCGTGATCCTCCGGCCGGCCCTTGCCGATGTCATGCAGCAGAAGCGCGACGTAGAGTATCCTGCGGTTGACCCCTTCCTTCAGGATCGAGGAGGAGAGCGGCAGTTCCTCGATCAGTTCTTCACGTTCGATTTGCGCCAGGGTCGAGATGGTCTGGATCGTATGTTCGTCGACCGTGTAGTGATGGTAGACGTTGAACTGCATCATCGCGACGATCGGCTCGAATTCGGGCATGAAGGCTGACAGAACCCCAAGTTCGTTCATGCGGCGGAGGGCGCGTTCGGGGTTGCCGTGCTTCAGCATCAGGTCAAGGAAGATGCGAACCGCTTCCTTGTCCTCGCGCATCTCCTCGTCGATCAGATGCAGGTTCGCGGTGATCAACCGCATCGCTTCGGGGTGGATCAGAACGCCCGAACGCAGGGCCTCCTCGAAGATGCGCAGGATGTTGAGCTTGTCCCTGGCAAAAAAGTCCGGATCGGTCACGGTCAGACGGCCCCGGTCGACCTTGAAGCCCGCAGGCACCTTGCGGCGGCGGCGGAGAAGGCCCGCGAGTGTCGCTTCGCGTTTCAGGTGGCGGGCCTCCATCGCGGTCAGGAACACGCGGGTCAACTCGCCCACGCGCGTCGCATGGCGGAAATAGTCCTGCATGAAATGTTCGACCGCCCGCCGTCCGCCCGCGTCCTGATAATCCATCCGGGCCGCCACCTCGACCTGCATGTCGAACGACAGCTTTTCGACGGCGCGTCCGGCGATCCGGTGCAGATGGCAGCGCACCGCCCAGAGGAAATCCTCGGCTGCGGCGAAATTTTCATATTCCTCGCGGCGGAAGACGCCTTCGCCCACAAGGTCGGCGGCCTCGTTCACACCATGGATATATTTGCCGATCCAGTAGAGCGTTTGAAGATCGCGCAGCCCGCCCTTGCCCTCCTTCACGTTGGGTTCCAGCACGTAGCGCTGGCCACCCTGGCGTTTGTGGCGTTCGGCCCGCTCGGCCAGCTTCGCCTCGATGAATTCGGCGCCGGTGTTGCGGAAAAGGTCGGAGCGCAGGCGATGGCGAAGCTCAACCGCCGCCGCTTCATCGCCGATCAGGTAACGATGCTCCAGAAGCGCGGTGCGGATCGTGTAGTCCTCGCGCCCGAGCCTGAGGCAGTCCTTGACCGTCCGGCTGGCATGGCCGACCTTCAGCTTCAGATCCCACAGGATATAGAGCATCGATTCGATGACGCTTTCGGCCCAGGGCGTGATTTTCCAGGGGGTCAGGAACAGAAGGTCGATGTCGGAGAAGGGCGCAAGCTCCGTCCGGCCATAACCGCCCACGGCCAGCACGGTCAGCCGTTCCGCCTCGGTCGGGTTGGGAAGCGGATGAAGGGTTCGGGTGGCCAGCAGGAACGCGACGCTGACGGTCGCATCGGCAAGCCGGGCCCGGGCGCGGACGGTTTCGCGCGCCGCGCGCGGCGTCTTGTCGAAGGCCGCCTCGATCACCGCGCCCGCCTCGCGCCGGGCCGAGGCCAGCGCCTGCACGATGGCCTGCCGACGCTCGCGCGGGTCGGTCAGGCCTTCGGTCTTTCGGCCGAGTTCGGCTGCGAACCCGACAGCATCATGGATCGGGTGATCGCCATCCCTTGCCAGGGTCTGCACGATCATTCCCGCCTGCACTCAAAGCCCCGCGCCGCCGAAGCTGCGGGGGGCGGGGTCGATGATGACACGCGTGCCGTTCCGGATCTGGGCGATGGCCAGGCCCCGTTCGTTCGTGCCGTCGGACCGCAGGCGGAAGACACCATAGACACCCGAGAAACCGGCACCCTGCGTCAGCGAGGCGGTCGAGAACGGGTCGGACCGGCCGGATTCGACCAGCGCGCCGATCGCGGCGACGCCGTCATAGGCCAGCCCCGCGATCAGGTTCGGCTCGGATCCGTAGGCGGCCGTGTAGCGCGACTGGAACTTCCCGTAGGTTTCCTGGTCCGGATAGGCGAACATGCCGCCCTCCAGCCCCGGCAGGCGCATCGTGTCAGGCGGCAGATCCCAGCGGGTCAGGCCCGCATACTGGATTTGCGAACCGGACAAACCGGCCTGCGGCAAGACCTGCGCCAGAAGCGGCAGGGCGCCGGCGGGGTCGGACGTGAGAACCAGCGCATCCGCGCCCGTCGCCCTGGCTGTCGACACGATGGTCGGAACGGCCGCGGTCACGCCCGGACCGGAGAATTCAAAAGGCACGACACCGGCGATGCGGGCGCCAGACTGTCCCGCAGCGGTCGCGATGGCGCGCCGACCAATATCGCCCTGCGGAATCTGTTCGTGAACGACCAGGATGTTGCGTTTGCCCTGGCGGGCCATGTAGGACACCACGCGCGCCGCGCTGTTCTGATAGGTCTGGCCCAGAACAAAGACGTTGCCGCCGGCAATGTCGGTATTGTTGGAGAAGGACAGGACATTCACGCCGGTGCCCCTGACGGCGGCCCCTGCGGCATTGGCGGCTTCGCCGTAGACCGGCCCAAGGATGACGGCCGCGCCGTCCGCCACCGCCTGCGTTGCCATCTGCGCGGCCATCGCCGGATCGGAACCCACATTATAGACGCGCAGGTCGATCGACACGCTGCCCGCCAGATCGGCGACCGCCATGTCGGCGGCCTGTTTCAGATCGCGCGCCAGAATCTCGTCCCCCGATCCGCCGCCGGAGGGAAGGAGAAGTGCCACCGCAACAGGCTTCGACGGATCGACAGCCGGGCCGCGCGCGCCGGTCGGGACGGGTTCGCAGGCGGCAAGAAAGATCGAAAGCGCAGCCAGGGCCGCAGGCACCAACGCCTTGCGGCGCGTCAACAAAACAGACAACATAGGGTCCTCATCCGGTCGCGGGCACTTGGTCTTCCGGACCGTAAGACCTTCGGGCCGGGAAGTAAACGCAAGAGCGCGGCCAATGGGCCCCGGAGAAGGCGCAAATGGTGAGCGAGCGGCCAAGACCCGCGCCGGGCCTCTATTTCATCGCGACCCCGATCGGGGCGGCGCGCGACATCACCCTCCGGGCGCTGGATCTTCTGGCGACGGCGGATGTGCTGGTGGCCGAGGATACGCGCACGCTCAGGCATCTGATGGACATTCACGGCGTCGCGCTCGGGTCACGGCCGCTCTGGGCCTATCATGATCACAACGGGGCCGAGGTGCGACCGCGCATCCTGGCCGCGCTTTCCGAAGGCCGGTCCATTGTCTATGCGTCCGAGGCGGGCACGCCGCTCGTCGCCGACCCCGGCTTCCAGCTTGGGCGCGCGGCCATCGCCGCCGGTCATGCAGTGACGGCCGCGCCAGGGCCTTCGGCGGTTCTGGCGGCGCTGACCGTCTCGGGCCTGCCGTCCGACCGGTTCCTGTTCGCGGGCTTTCCGCCGCCGACGGCGGCGGCGCGCCGGACCTGGCTGACCGAATTCGCGCAGGTGCCCGCGACGCTGATCTTTTACGAATCGCCCAACCGGGTGCAGGACATGCTGTCGGATGCCGTCACCGTCTTCGGCCCGGCCCGACAGGCGGCGGTCTGCCGGGAACTGACGAAAAAGTTCGAGGAGACGTGTCGCGGCACGCTTGCGGAACTGGCAGAGGCTTATGCTGACACCGCGCCGCGCGGCGAGTTCGTCGTCCTGATCGACCGGGAGGGGGAGATCCGTCCCGACGAGGCCACGATCCGCCACGCCCTGACCGAGGCGCTGGGCCGGATGAAGGTCAAGGAAGCCGCGACCATGATTGCGGAACTTTACCGCCTGCCGCGCCGCGATGTCTATCAGATGGCCCTGTCGCTCCGGCGGGATGACAGGCCGGCATGACCGGGGCGACTTCCTACCACGCGGGCCGTGTGGCCGAAGATCAGGTCGCCACACACTATAGGCAGCGGGGCCTGACCATCGCCGCCCGCCGCTGGCGCGGCAGCGCCGGCGAGATCGACCTGATCCTGCGCGATGGCGCGGTGGTGATCTTTGTCGAGGTCAAACGTGCGGCTCAGCTGACCGATGCGGCCTGGCGGCTTGGGCCGGCGCAGATCAGCCGCATCTGTGGCGCGGCCAGCGAGTTTGTGGGCGGCGAGCCGGGCGGACAGGACACCGAGATGCGGTTCGATCTGGCGCTGGTTGACGGGCAGGGCGCAATCGAGATCATCGAGAATGCCTTCGCCCCCTGAGGGCGCATTGCATCTGCCACGGCACTCGGCCATCAATCGCCCAGCCCTACGACAAAGGAGACGGTCATGCCCCTGAAGGTCGCCATCCAGATGGACCCGATCGGCCCGATCGACATCGACGCCGATTCCACCTTCCGCATCGCGCTTGAGGCGCAAAAGCGCGGCCATCAGCTTTTCTACTATACGCCCGACAGGCTCGCCTACCGGGAAGGCCGGGTCACGGCGCGCGGCTGGCCGCTGACGCTCAGGCGGGAAAAGGGCAATCACTTCACGCTCGGCGCCGAGGAGGACATCGACCTGGCCGATTGGGATGTGGTCTGGCTGCGTCAGGATCCACCCTTCGACATGGGTTACATCACCACGACGCATTTGCTGGAACGGATCCATCCCGGGACGCTGGTGGTGAACGACCCGTTCTGGGTGCGGAACTATCCGGAAAAGCTCCTGGTCCTGAACTTCCCGGACCTGACGCCGCCCACCCTGATCGCGCGCGATCTGGTGACGATCCGCGATTTCAAGCACCGGCACGGCGACGTGATCCTGAAGCCTCTCTACGGCAATGGCGGCGCGGGCGTGTTCCGGCTGGACCCGAATGACCGCAACCTCGGCGCGCTCTACGAGCTGTTTGCCGGGATCAACCGCGAACCGTTGATCGTGCAGAAATTCGTGCCGGATGTGGTGAAGGGCGACAAGCGGATCATTCTGGTGAACGGCGAGCCGGTCGGCGCGATCAACCGCGTCCCGGCCGAGGGCGAAACCCGGTCGAACATGCATGCGGGCGGGCGGCCCGAAAAGATCGGCCTGACCGAGCGCGACCTGGAAATCTGCGCGGCGATCGGGCCGCTTCTGCGCGAAAAGGGTCAGATTTTCGTGGGCATCGACGTGATCGGCCGCTGGCTGACCGAAATCAACGTCACCTCGCCCACCGGCATTCAGCAGCTTGAGCGGTTCGACGGCACCAACACCTCGGCGCTCATCTGGGACGTGATCGAGGCGAAGCGGCGCGGCTAGGGCACGTCGCGCAGATCATTTCCCGGCCTGCAATGCCAGACGATAGCTCACCGCCTCTGCGACATGCGGCTTGCGCACATCTGCTGATCCGTCGAGGTCGGCGATGGTGCGCGCAACCCGCAAGACCCGGTGGTAGCCGCGGGCGGAAAGACCGAACCGTTCGGCCACCGTGGCCAGCAGCGTGCGCCCCTCGGCGTCGGGTGCCGCGATCTCCTCCAGCACACGCCCTTCGGCATCGGCGTTGACGCGCAGGCGGGGGTGGTCGGTGAAGCGCGCCGCCTGCCGTTCGCGCGCCGATGCCACGCGGGCGGCAACCGTGACGGACCTATCGCCACTGTCGGGCAGGTCAAGGTCGGTATAGGCCACCGGCGGCACTTCGACGCGCAGGTCGATCCGGTCCATCAGCGGGCCGGAAATGCGGCCCAGATAATCGTCGCCGCACAGCGGCGCCTTGCCGCAGGCGCGGGCCGGATCCGACAGATAACCGCATTTGCAGGGATTGGCGGCGGCGACCAGCAGGAAGCGGCAGGGATAGCGGATATGGGCATTGGCGCGGGCCACCACCACTTCGCCGGTTTCAATGGGCTGGCGCAGGGTTTCAAGAACGGCGCGGGGGAATTCCGGGAACTCGTCCAGAAACAGAACGCCATTGTGCGCCAGACTGATTTCACCCGGTTTCGCGCCGCGCCCGCCGCCGACGATCGCCGCCATCGACGCGGTGTGATGCGGTTCGCGGAACGGCCGGTTGCGGCTGATACCACCTTCGTCCAGAAGTCCCGACAGCGAATGGATCATCGAGGTTTCGAGCGCCTCGACCGGGGTCAGGGGCGGCATGATCCCCGGCATGCGGGCGGCGAGCATCGACTTGCCCGACCCCGGCGTGCCGACCATCAGCAGGTGATGCCGCCCCGCCGCAGCAATCTCCAGCGCGCGTTTGGCGCGTTCCTGCCCCTTCACGTCGCGCAGGTCGCGGTGGCCGGTTTCGCGCCGCACTTCGCCGGGGCGGGCAGGGGCGAGGGGGGCCTGGCCGGTGAAGTGACGCAGCACGTCGGCCAGCGTCGCCGCCGCAAAGACCGGCGTCGCGCCGACCCAGGCGGCCTCCGGCCCCGACGCCTTGGGGCAGACGAGCGCCTTGTCCTCTCCCGCCGCCGCCATCGCCGCGGGCAGCGCGCCCGCGACCGGCACCAGTCGGCCGTCGAGCGACAGTTCCCCCAGCGCCACCGTCGCCTCCAGTTCCTCGCGCGGCAAGATGTCGATCGCGGCCAGAAGGGCGAGCGCGATCGGCAGGTCGAAATGCGAGCCTTCCTTCGGCAGGTCGGCGGGCGACAGGTTGATGGTGATCCGCTTCGACGGCAGCGCGACGGCCATCGCCGTCAGGGCCGCGCGCACCCGGTCACGCGCCTCGCTTACCGCCTTGTCGGGCAGGCCGACGACGGCAAAGGCGGGCATTCCGGGGGCGACGGCGCACTGCACCTCGACGATGCGCGCCTCCACCCCTTCGAATGCCACTGTGTAGGTGCGCGCCACCATGACCGTTCTCCCTGATGGTTAACGGCTTATGGAGAAGCGGTTTAAGAATGGTTAACGGCCGGGATCCCCGAGATCATTTGCACGAACTTCGGCCAGACTTCCGGGTCGTGCAGGGTCTTGTCGCGGCAGAAGGCATTGCAGAAGCCCCAGACCCTGCCGTCGAGCCGCAGGGAATGGGTGACGGGCTTGCCCGAATAGGGGCAGGCGGCATTTTCCGACGAGCCGCCGGCGACCACCGCAGCCATCGGCGCCGGACCCGGCCAGGGGCGTTCGGCATAGGGCATCCGGTAGCTTGGCTGTTCGAGGTATTCGGCAAAGCCCATCGCCCGCCAGCGCCGGAAGGAGGGATCGCTCAGATGGGCCGCGACATAGGCCATGGCATCGGTCGAAACCGGCAGGTTGTAGGTGGCGATGCGGGTCGCGACCGGGGCGAAAAACGCGTCCGCCGCCGAATAGCTGCCGAACAGCCAGGGGCCGCCCGCGCCGAACCGTTCGCGGGCACGCGTCCAGATCACCTCCAGCCGCGCCAGATCGGCCAGCACTTCGGGACGCGGGCGGCTGTCCTCGTAACTCTTGCGCAGATTCATCGGGCAGTCGTTGCGCAGGTCGCGGAACCCCGCATGCATCTCGGCCACCATGTAGCGCGCCATGGCGCGCGCGGCGGCATCCTGCGGCCAATGACCGGCATCGGGGTGGCGTTCGGCCAATGTCTCGAGGATCGCGATGCTTTCGCCGATCACCTCGCCTTCCGGCGTGCGGATCGCCGGAACTTGCCGGGCCGGTGCGAACTCCGCCAGGAGCCTTTGCAGGTCATCCGAATAGAGAATGCCGGTGCGCACCTTCACCGGAATGCCGAATTTGTCGAACAGGAGCCAGCCGCGGAGTGACCAGCTTGAATAGCTGCGGTCGCCAATGGCGAGATCATAGGTCATGCGCATTCCCCGCTTGTTTTGCCACGGGCTTACCGGGCCGCGCCGTGCGATGCACGTTGTCTTTCGTGGCTGGGATCATCACGGATCGTGATGATCCGCCCAGGCGGGCCATTGTCATTGAATGCCCGCGCCCCTAATGCTGTGCCATCGGCCTTGAGGAGTTGGCGATGCTGGCGGGCAAACGGATCCTTCTGATCATCGGCGGCGGGATCGCGGCCTACAAATCGCTGGACCTGATCCGGCGGCTGAAGGAGCGGGGCGCGGAGGTGACGCCGGTTCTGACGAAGGCGGCGGAGGAGTTCGTGACCCCCCTGTCGGCGGGGGCGCTGGCCGGGGCGAAGGCCTACCGGCATCTTTTCGACCTGACCGACGAGGCCGAGATGGGCCATATCCAACTGTCGCGCGCGGTCGATCTTCTGGTGGTTGCGCCTGCGACGGCCGATCTGATGGCGAAATTGGCGGGCGGTCATGCCGATGATCTGGCCTCGACCCTGCTTCTGGCGACCGACAAGAGAGTGCTGATCGCACCGGCGATGAATGTGCGGATGTGGCAGCATCCGGCGACGCAACGCAACATTGCCACGCTGCGCGCCGACGGGGTTCTGTTCGCGGGGCCGAACGACGGCGACATGGCCTGCGGCGAATATGGTCCAGGGCGGATGGCAGAGCCTTTTGAGATCGTGGCGGCGGTGGAGGCCGCGCTGGGGCAGGGGCCGCTGAAAGGGCGGCATGTGATCGTGACCTCCGGGCCGACGCATGAACCGATTGATCCGGTGCGCTATATTGCCAACCGCTCCTCCGGGGCGCAGGGCACGGCCTTGGCCGCGGCCTTGCGCGATCTGGGGGCGGATGTGACCTTTGTGAGCGGACCTGCGACCGTGCCTGCCCCGCCGGGTGTCCGGCTGGTGGCCGTGGAGACGGCGGCGGAGATGCTGGCGGCGGTGGAAGGCGCATTGCCCGCCGATGCGGCGGTCCTTGCCGCCGCTGTTGCCGACTGGCGGGTGGCCAATGCCAGCGCAACGAAGCGGAAGAAGGACGGATCGGGCCGGGCGCCCGCGCTGGAGTTCGCGGAGAACCCCGACATTCTGGCCCGGATTTCGGCGCTGAAGTCCGGCCGGCCGGCCCTGGTCGTGGGTTTTGCCGCCGAGACGGACGACATGGTCGCAAACGCCACGGCAAAGCGCGAACGCAAGGGCTGCGACTGGATCGTGGCCAATGATGTGCGCCCCGCGACCGGTATCATGGGCGGCAGCGAGAATGCCGTGACGCTGATCACGACAGCCGGGGCCGAGGAATGGCCGCGACTTCCGAAGGACGAGGTGGCGCGGCGGCTGGCCCTGCGCATGTCCGACGCGCTGGCGCAGATGGCAGGTGCGGGAGCCTCCGGCGGGGATAGTTGAACCAGAATGAAAGGGCGACGATGCGTCCTGAAGTAAGAGTTCTGCGCGAGGACTGGGCCGACCGGGACGTGCCCTTGCCGTCCTATGAGACGGCGGGCGCGGCGGGGGCTGACGTGCGGGCGAACCTCCTGCCGGGGGATCGTGCGTCGGGGTTTGTGCTGGGGTCGATGCAGCGGGCCGTGGTGCCGACCGGCCTTCGCGTCGAGATTCCGGACGGCTATGAGATGCAGGTCCGCCCGCGGTCGGGGCTGGCGCTGAAATACGGCATATCCGTGCCCAATACACCCGGCACGATCGACAGTGATTATCGCGGGCCGCTCGGCGTGCTGTTGATCAACTACGGGACCGAGCCGTTCGTGGTGGCCCATGGCGACCGGATCGCGCAGCTGGTCGTTGCTCCGGTGGTGCGGGCGGACTTTCGCGAGGCGGGCGCGCTGGCGGAGACGGTTCGGGGAGTGAGCGGCTTCGGCTCGACGGGGCGGGCATGATCCTTTTTGCGCTCGCGGCGGGGTTTGGGGTGCTGGCGCTGATCCTGCGCCTGCCTGCACGGTTTGTCTGGATCGGCTTCGCCTGCCTTCTGGCCGCCGGGATCGTGGTGCATCTGATCCTGCCCGAAGGCCATGCCCTGCGCCGCGCCGTGGGCGGCGACTGGCGGGCCTGGGCCCTGCCGCTCCTGATCGGGGCGGGGGTGCTGGGCTATCGCCGTCTGCTGTTGGGGGTGCGCGCCCGCGTCTTGCCGCCCGCAGCGTCGGTCGCGGCGCCGTTTGCTGCGGCGGAACTTGAACGTTATGCGCGCCATATCGTCCTGCGCGAAGTTGGCGGGACCGGGCAGAAGCGGCTGAAGCAGGCGCGGGTGCTGGTGGTCGGGGCCGGCGGGTTGGGATCGCCCGCGCTTCTGTACCTCGCGGCGGCGGGGGTGGGCACGATCGGCGTGGTGGACGACGACGAAGTGTCGAACTCCAACCTGCAACGGCAGATCATCCATACCGACCAGAGCATCGGCAGCCTGAAAGTGCGGTCGGCGGAACGGTCGATGAAGGCGCTCAACCCGCATGTCGCGGTCGAGGTGCATCCCGAGCGGCTCGCAGCCGCACGGGCGGCAGAGCTGATCGCGACCTGTGATCTGGTGCTGGACGGGTCCGACAATTTCGACACGCGTTATCTGGTCAATGAAGCCTGCGTGGCGGCGGGAAAGCCGCTGGTCTCGGCGGCGATCACCCAGTGGGAGGGGCAGATCAGTGTCTTCGATCCGGCGCGGGGCGGACCTTGTTATGCCTGCGTTTTCCCCGAACGTCCCGCCGGCGGGCTGGCACCCGCCTGCGCCGAAGCCGGCGTGATCGCGCCGCTGCCGGGGGTCATGGGCGCGATGATGGCGCTGGAAGCGGTGAAACATCTGACCGGGGCCGGTTCGGTCCTGCGGGGCGAGTTGTTGCTTTATGACGGGCTTTGGGCCGAGGTCCGCAAGATCAGGGTCGAGAAACGCGCGGATTGTCCTGTTTGCGGGCAGCTGCATGACGTCAAGGAGCAAGCCCTCTGAGAGGGTTTGCGGGGTGATGGTCCTGCGGCAAGATCGCTGCGCGAAGCGGCAGGAGGGACGTATGGGTGATCTGTTTGGGGGCGTGAGTTGGCCTGGGGTTCTGGCTGGCGCGCTTCTGGCCTTCGCCGTGGGCTGGTTCTGGTATTCAGCGAAAGGCTTCTACCCGGCCTGGAGCGCCTCGGCCGGCGTCCGGCACAGGCCGGGTGATCCGATGGGGGCGGCGTTCGGTTCGCTGATCGTGGGTCTGCTGCTTTATTCGCTGTTCGTCGGGGTGATGGTGGCGCGCGGGCAGACCGGACCGCTGATCCTGGGGATCGTCACCTTCATCATTCTGGGTTATTCGAACAACGCCTTCAAGAAGCTCGGCGCAGTGTCACGGGCGGTCGATGCGGGCAGCTGGGCGGTCAGCGGCCTTCTGATGCTGATCGCGCAGGGGATTTTCTGAGCGCTTCCTTGCTGGACAGGCGCAGGCGGCGCGCATAACCTCTCCCACAGCTTGTGACGGGAGCCTGATCCATGAAACTGACTGCTGCCTTTGCCGGGGCGCTTGCCCTTGTTGCCACGTCTGCCTTTGCGGAGCTGCCGGACCTTGCCGGGCGCGAGGTGACGGTTGTGACCGAAAACGCCTATCCGCCCCTGCAGTTCCTTGATGCCTCCGGCGCGGCCGTGGGTTGGGAGTATGACGCGATGGCAGAGATTGCCAAGCGGCTGAACATGGCGGTGAAATACGAAAATTCGAGTTGGGATGCGATGATCCCTGCGGTCAGCGAAGGCCAGTTCGACGTCGGCATGACCGGCATCACGATCCGCGACGACCGCAAGGAGCAGGTCGACTTTTCGGACGCCTACATGCGGTCGGAAATGGTGATGATGGTGCGTGGTGACGAGGCGCGCTTCACCGACGGCCCGTCGTTCGCGGCCAATCCCGACCTGCTGATGGCCGCCCAGCCGGGGACGACGCCTTTCTATGTCGGGGTCTATGAAGTGCTTGATGGCAATGAAGCCAACCCGCGCATCAAGCTTTTCGAGACGTTCGGGGCAGGGGTCGAGGCGCTGAAGGCCGGCGACGTCGATCTGGTGCTGACCGATGGCACATCGGGCAATGGGTATGTTGCCGCGTCGAAGGCCGGGCTGAAGATCGTCGGCACGCCGCTCGGGGCCGAGGATTTCGGCTTCATCTTCCCCAAAGGGTCTGATCTGGTCGCGCCGGTCAATGCGGCGATCGCCGAGCTGAAGGCCGATGGCACCTTCGATGCGCTGAACAAGAAATGGTTCCTCGACTACAAGATGGGCCAGTGAATGGGCGCGTGACCCCGGATGACATGGCCCCGGCATTCCTGCCGGGGGCAGTCGGAAATGAAGAAAAGGCCTGATAAGAAAGCGGACTTCCCCCTGTGGCTGGTCGTCGTCGTGGCGATCGGCTTCTGGCTTTATGTGAAGGTTCTGACCGATCCGGTCTATGCTCAGGCGCTGGGCAAACTGTCGAAGGGGATCGGGATCACAATTTTCGTGGCGGTTGTTTCCTTCGCGCTGGCGTCGCTGTTCGGGCTGTTGCTGGCCGTAAGCAGCCTGTCGCGCTTCTATCTCGTGCGGCAAGGCGCACGGCTGTACATCGAAGTGATGCGCGGGCTGCCGATCATCGTCCTGTTGCTTTATGTGGCCTTCGTCCTGTCGCCCGCGATGGTCGATCTGTGGAACTGGACGGCGGGCCGGCTGGGCGCGGAACCGGTCAGGCCGCGTGACTTTCCCTATGTCTGGCGCGCGATCATTGCGCTGATGCTGGCCTATGGCGCCTTTCTGGCCGAGATCTTCCGCGCCGGGCTTCAGGCGGTGGATCTGGGCCAGATCGAGGCCGCCAAGGCGTTGGGCCTGAACGGATGGCAGCGGTTCCGCCATGTCGTGCTGCCGCAGGCTTTCCGCATCATCTTCCCGCCCTATGCCAATGATTTCATTGCGATGGTGAAGGATTCCTCGCTCGTGTCGGTGTTGGGGGTAATTGACGTGACACAGTTGGGCAAGGTCACGGCGGCGGGCAATTTCCGCTATTTCGAGACGTACAATCTTGTCGCGCTGATCTATCTGACGATGACGATCACCCTGTCGTTGCTGCTCGGGCGGCTCGAACGGCGGCTGCGGGCACGGCAGGGCGGACCGTGAATGTCGCGCCGGTGCAAGGCAGGGGTGCCTCTGGCGGGAGTATTTGGACAAAGAAGAAACGGGCGCCGCAGACGCGCAGGAGGCCGAGATGACAGATCCATTGCTTGAGCCATTTGACGGGCCTTTCGGTCTTCCGCCTTTTGCGGCCGTCAAGGACGCGCATTTTGCCCCGGCGTTCGAGGTGGCGTTTGCCGAGGCCCGGGCGCGGGTCGCGGCGATTGCTGCCGACAAGTCCCCGCCAGGGTTTGCCAATGTGATCGCGGCGCTTGAGCGGGCGGAGGAGCTGCTCGACCGGGTTTCGGCGGTGTTTTACAATCTGGCCGGCGCAGACACGACGGATGCGCGGCAGGCGCTGGAGCGGGATCTGGCGCCGAAGATGGCGGCGTTCTCGTCCGATGTGCTGATGAACCCGGATCTGTGGCGAAAGGTTTCCGGACTGTGGGCGGCGCGCGACAGGCTTGATCTTGCGCCGGAGGAGCGCCGGGTTCTGGAACTTTATGAGCAGATGTTCCGCCGGGCCGGGGCGGCGCTCGACGGCGCGGCGCGCGAACGGATGCGGGAGATCACCGAACGGCTGGCGGTTCTGTCGACGCGCTTCGGCCAGAATGTTCTGGCCGATGAGCGGGACTGGTTTCTGCCCCTGTCGGAGGGCGATCTGGCTGGTTTGCCCGATTTCGTCGTGAACGGGGCAAAGGCCGCGGCCGCGGAGCGGGGTCGGGAGGGGTATCTCCTCACGCTCAGCCGTTCGCTGATCGTGCCGTTCCTGCAATTCTCGCCGCGCCGCGATTTGCGCGAGCGGGCCTATCGGGCCTGGGTGGCACGGGGCGAAAATGGCGGCGAGACCGACAATCGCGATGTGGCGCGCGAAATCCTCGCACTCAGGTCCGAACGGGCGCTGGTGTTGGGATATGCGAGTTTTGCCGATTTCAAACTGGAACCCGAGATGGCGAGAACGCCCGCCGCGGTGCGCGATCTGCTGATGCAGGTTTGGCGTCCCGCGCGGGCCAAGGCCGAGGCCGATCAGGCGGAACTGGCGGCGATGATGCACGCGGACGGGGTGAACGGCGATCTGGAACCCTGGGACTGGCGCTATTACGCGGAGCGGCGGCGCAAGGCCGAGCATGATCTGGATGAGGCGGCGCTGAAACCCTATCTGGGGCTTGAGGCGATGATCGGTGCGGCGTTCGACTGTGCCGGGCGGCTGTTCGGGCTGGAATTCCGGCCCCTCGATGTGGCTCTTTATCATCCCGATGCCCGTGCCTGGGAAGTGACGCGCAAGGGCAGACATGTCGCGGTCTTCATCGGCGACTATTTCGCGCGGCCTTCCAAACGTTCCGGTGCCTGGATGTCGGCCTTCCGCCGCCAGCAGAAGCTTCAGGGCGATATCCGGCCGATCATCGTCAATGTCTGCAATTTCGCCAAACCTGTCGCGGGGGCGCCGGCGCTTCTGGCCTATGACGATGCGCGGACGCTGTTCCACGAGTTCGGCCATGCGCTGCATGGCATGCTGTCGGAGGTGACCTATCCGAAGGTGTCGGGCACCTCTGTCGCGCGGGATTTCGTCGAACTGCCGAGCCAGCTTTACGAACATTGGCTGGAGGTGCCGGAGGTGCTGGAGCGCCATGCGCGCCATGTCGAAACCGGCGCGCCGATGCCTGCGGCACTTCTGGAACGGCTTCTGGCGGCGCGCGACGTTGACCAGGGGTTTGCGACGGTGGAGTATGTGGCTTCGGCCCTTGTCGATCTGGCCTTTCACGAAGGTCCGCCACCCGCCGATCCGATGGCCATGCAGGCCGGGGTTCTGGACGGCCTTGGCATGCCGCGCGCCATCCGCATGCGCCATGCCACGCCGCATTTCGCCCATGTCTTTGCCGGCGACGGCTATTCCAGTGGCTATTACAGCTACATGTGGTCGGAGGTCATGGACGCGGATGCGTTCGATGCGTTTGCGGAGGCTGGCAGTGCCTTCGACCCGCTTACGGCCGAACGTCTTGAACGGTTCATCCTGTCGGCTGGCGGGTCGCAGGATGCCGAATCCCTTTACCGGCAGTTCCGGGGACGGATGCCGGGCGTTGGGCCATTGCTGAAGGGGCGCGGTCTGGAGGCCTGATTTCCGGAAGCGAAAGACGGACAACGCGTTTCGGTTTCGGGAACAGTTGGAAGTGTGCGGGGGAGGTCCATACCTCTCACTGTTGCGGCCGCAGTGTCAAAGTGATGGCTTCGGGCCAATTCCTATCCAGCGGCTGCCCAAATTTTGCCACAATCTGAACTCTGCCGCATTTCGCGCTACTTTGACCAGAACGGCCATTCCGCTGATTCGATTGCGGTAATTGTGGTTGAATTATGGCGCAACTTGGGCGTGTTTGACGCAATTTGAAAGTTAACGCATTAAACGCGACGTGTTTTTGTGAGGATTGAACGATGATGACGATTACCCGGACGTTTGTCCTGTCTACGCTTGCGTCGCTGGCCATGGCTGGTGCTGCCCTGTCCGCGACGGTGACGGTTTCCCGGCAGAACAACAGCAATGTGTTCAAGGACGTAAGCGGCCAGAACGGCTGGTATCAGACCACCAGCTATTCGCTGAACGGTGTTGCGCGGACGGCAGTGGCCGGACTTTTCCGACTGAACGAAACGATAGTGGGCGGCGCGGTGACGAAGTTCGTCGGCGTGTGCCTCGAACCGCTGGAAACGCTGCGCCTTCCGAAGGTTTACGACGAAAGCACGCCACTGGGTGCGTCGGTGGTCGGCCAGCTCGGCGCGCTGCTGAACAATGCGCTGGTGCTGGTCGAAGATGCCAAATCGGCCGCCGCTTTCCAACTGGCCGCATGGGAAATCTCCAATGAATCCGGAGGTTCCCTGAATCTTGGCGCAGGGGCATTCCGGGTTTCCACCGCTGGTCAGGGCACGAAGGCGCTGGCGCAGGGCTGGCTTGACCTGATCGCGAACGGTGCCTGGAAGAAGAACCCGCAAGTCATGATCCTGCAGGCCCCGGGCACCCAGGACCTGTTGACCGATCTGCCGGCGGCAGTTCCCGTTCCCGCGGCCGGCGTCCTTTTGGTGGGGGCGCTTGGTGGTCTTGCGGCGGTTCGCCGTCGCAAGACCGCCTAGGGCAAACAGGCCATCAGCATACCCGGCGGAATTTGATGGCCTGAGGGGGACGCGCAAGCGTCCCCCTGCTTGTTTTTGCCCCCTTTTCAAAGTCATGGCGGCATGGCAGGTTCGCGCCCATGACAACGGATTTTCTTATCATCGGCGGCGGCATCGCCGGAATTTCGGCTGCTGCGCGGCTTTCGCATCTGGGCAAGGTGACGCTGCTGGAGGCGGAAGATCATCTGGCGCACCACGCCTCGGGCCGTTCGGCGGCGCTCTACGAACCCTTCTACGGCCCGCCGCCGATCGTGGACTTCTCCCACGCCAGCGGCACCTACCTGCGCGAAGCAAACGGCGGCGTTCTGACCCCGCGTGGCATGATGGTCGTCGCGGGGTCCGAGGAACGCGCGGCCTTCGACCGGGATCGCAAGATCATGGACCTGGCCGAGGTCAGTTTTGCAGAAGCCTTGACGCACATGCCGATCCTGAACGCCGATACGGTTGCCTACGTGGCCTGGGCGGATCATGCGTGGGACATCGACACCGATCTTCTCGTCCAGAACTTCCAGCGCGAGGCCCGGTCCGGGGGGGCGCAGGTTGTTACCGGGGCGAAGGTCACCGGCCTGCGCCGAACCGGCGCGGGTTGGTCAGCCGAGACCGCCAAGGGCACCTACGAAGGCCGCCTTCTCCTCAACGCCGCGGGTGCATGGGTGGGGCAGGTCGCGCAGATGGCCGGCGTGCCGGACCCCGGTTTCACGCCGATGCGCCGGTCGATGGCACGCATACCTGCACCGGGCGGGCATGACGTCTCGCACTGGCCCATGGTCTTCGGCGTCGGCGAGCAATGGTATTGCAAGCCCGATGCCGGCGCGCTGATCGTCTCGCCGGCCGAGGAACATCCGATGGAACCGCATGACGCATGGGCCGACGACATGGTTCTGGCCGAAGGGCTTGCCCGATATGAGGAGCGGGTGACCGAACCCGTCACCCGGCTTCTCAGGTCCTGGGCCGGGCTTCGGACCTTTTCGCCCGACCGCGCGCCGGTGATCGGCTTCGCGCCAGGGCAGGCGGATTTCTTCTGGCTGGCCGGGCAGGGGGGCTATGGCTTTCAAAGCGCGCCGGCAATCAGCCTGTTGGTCGCTGACCTGATTGCAGGCCGTGCGCCGGATTGTGCGCCTGCCACTCTGGCGGCAGTGTCGCCCGCGCGATTTGTCGGGCGTTGACAGGCGGCGCTAGTGACAAGCGGGGCCCCACACGCTAGGTGGCGGGGAAAAGACCCGAGGCAGTTCATGAAAATCTCCGTCGGCCGCGCCGCTCTCTGCATCCTCGTCCTTGTGCTTGCGGCCTGTGGCAGGGGCGGCAATCCTTACGGCATTCCCGACCAGTTCGGCGATGCCGACCCTTACCCCTGGCGCGGCAAGGTGCCGGCGGCTTACGCGATCCATGGTGTCGACGTTTCACGGTATCAGGGCGATATCGACTGGGGGCGTGCGGCCGGATCGGGCGTGCGGTTCGCCTTCATCAAGGCGACCGAGGGGGGTGACATTGCCGATTCGCAATTTTCCGCCCACTGGAATGGGGCACGCGCCGCCGGCATCCCGCGCGGGGCCTATCACTTCTACTATTTCTGCCGCACCGGCGCCGAACAGGCAGCCTGGTTCATCCAGAATGCGCCGCGCGAAGCCGGGGCCCTGCCGCCTGTTCTCGACATCGAATGGACCGCGTCGCGCAACTGCCCGCAACGACCCGATCCCGAAACCGTGCGCGCCGAGGCGGCAAGCTTCCTCGCGATCGTCAGCGCCTATTACGGGCGGCGCGCCGTCATCTATACGACCGTCGATTTCTTTGAACAGAACCAGATGTGGCAGCTTGACGGATATGAATTCTGGCTGCGGTCGGTCGCGGGACATCCCCGCGACGCCTATGACGGCCAGAGCTGGACCTTCTGGCAATATACCGGAACCGGGCTGGTGCCCGGCGTCCGGGGCGAGGTCGACCTGAACGCCTTTGCGGGCGGGGAAAGCGAATGGCAGGGCTGGCTGGCCACACGTTTGCAATAGCGAACCGCGCCGGAGTGACGCAGCGAGTTCTGCGATCTGGAAAGTCCGCCCGACCTGTGTCATGAACGCCTTCAGCCCGGTTCCGCATCCCGCCGTTGTTCGGATGCGCCCCGACCCAGCCAGCTGCCCCTGATAGCCGGAGCTTGCCGATGGCATCCCTGTCGCGCCGCACACTGATCACCACCGGCTTTTGCGCCGCGGGCGGATTGCCCCTCATGGCGCGGCTCGCGCAGGGAGGGCTGCCCACCGTCACGGATCTCAGGCTGATGCCCGGCCCGGCGCGCTATCCGGTGAACGGCATTTCGGTGACCGAAGGAATGATGGGTTATGCGCCCGATGCCCCGCCACCGGTCTTGCGGCTCAGACAGGGACAGCCGGCACGCATCACGGTGCGGAACGATCTGGCCGAGATCACAACCGTCCATTGGCACGGGCTGCGGATCCCATTTGCACAGGATGGCGTCCCGTGGCTTACGCAGGTGCCGATCGGACCCGGCGAAACCTA
>CAZRKU010000042.1:0-4896 GCA_964600685.1 uncultured Frigidibacter sp.
CACGCTCGCCGATTTCGATGCGCTGGTGGCGCGGGCGCATGAACTTGGCCTGCGCGTGATGATCGACCTGGTTCTGTCGCACACCGCCGATGTCCATCCCTGGTTCAAGGAAAGCCGGTCGGGCCGCGACAACCCCAGGGCGGACTGGTACGTCTGGGCCGATCCCAAGCCAGACGGCACGGTGCCGAACAACTGGCCTTCGGTTTTCGGTGGTCCGGCCTGGCAGTGGGACGGCAAGCGGATGCAGTATTATCTGCACAATTTCCTCGCCTCGCAGCCCGATCTCAACTTCCATAACCCCGACGTGCAGCAGGCGCTTCTGGATGTGGCGCGCTTCTGGCTGGACCGCGGGGTGGACGGGTTCCGGCTCGACACGATCAACTTCTATTTCCACGACAGGTTGCTGCGCGACAACCCGCCCCTGCCTGCCGATGACCGCAACGATTCGATCGCGCCGAAGGTCAATCCCTACAACTGGCAGGAACATGTCTACTCGAAGAACCGCCCGGAAAACCTTGAATTCCTGCGTAAACTCCGGTCTCTGATGAACCTCTACAACGCCGCGGCGGTGGGCGAGGTGGGCGATGCGCAGCGCGGGCTCGAGATCATGGGCCAATATACATCCGGCGATGATCTGATGCAGATGTGCTATTCCTTCGACTTTCTCGCGAACGAACGGCTCACGGCCCGGATCATTGCCGGCATCTTCGCCCGGCTGGATGAAAAGGCGCCGCATGCCTGGCCGTGCTGGGCCTATTCGAACCATGACATGCCGCGCCATATCTCGCGCTGGGGGATCGGGGATCAGGCCGCGAAGACCTACATGACGCTTCTGATGTGCCTGCGCGGATCGGCCTGCCTCTATCAGGGTGAAGAACTGGGCCTGAGCGAGGCCGAGATTGCCTTCGACGACCTGCAAGACCCCTACGGGATCGAATTCTGGCCGGAGTTCAAGGGCCGCGACGGCTGCCGCACGCCGATGGTCTGGCAGAAGGACAATGCGTCTGGCGGATTCACGACCGGCAAGCCCTGGCTGCCGGTGCCGGCCGATCACCTGCCGCGCGCGGTCACCGCGGCGGAACGGGACGCGGACGGCATTCTGGCCCATTACCGGCGCGCGCTGGCCCTGCGTCACGCGCACCCGGCGCTGATCAGTGGCGCGCAGTCGGACATGCGGGCCGAGGGCGGGGTTCTGACCTTCCGGCGCAGCGCCGGGGCCGAGGCGCTCTTCGTCGCCGTCAACCTGTCGGATGCGCCCGTCCGTATCGCAGCCCCGCAAGGTGCATGGGCCGTGGCGGGGCAGGATCTGGGCAGTCGCGCCCCGGAAGGCGGTTTCATCGCGCTTGGCCCCTGGGCCGTGTCGATCCTGAAGGGTTAGGAGGCAGGAATGGCCGATCTGAAACTGACGAATGTGGCGAAAAGCTACGGCGAGGTTCATGTTCTGCGCGACATCGATCTGGATATCAAACGCGGCGAACTGATCGTTTTCGTCGGCCCCTCGGGCTGTGGAAAATCGACGCTGCTGCGCATGATCGCCGGGCTGGAGGCAATCACCGGGGGAAACCTCGAGATCGACGGTGCGCGGATGAATGAAGTTCCCGCCGCGCAGCGCGGGATCGCGATGGTGTTCCAGTCCTATGCGCTCTACCCGCATATGACGGTGCGCGAGAACATGGAGTTCGCGCTGAAAATTGCCAGGAGAAGCCGGGCCGAGATCGCCGCCGCGGTCGAAAAGGCCGCGCGCATCCTGCAGTTGACGCCCTACCTCGATCGTCTGCCCAAGGCGCTGTCAGGTGGCCAGCGGCAGCGCGTGGCGATCGGGCGCGCGATCGTGCGCGACCCCAAGGTCTATCTGTTCGACGAGCCGCTTTCGAACCTCGATGCCGCGCTGCGCGTGGCGACGCGGATCGAGATCGCGCAACTGAAGGAGGCGATGCCCAATTCGACGATGATCTATGTGACGCATGACCAGGTCGAGGCGATGACGCTCGCCAGCCGGATCGTCGTGCTGAACAAGGGCGGCATCGCGCAGGTGGGAACACCGCTCGAGCTTTACGAACGGCCCGAGAATGAATTTGTGGCCCAGTTCATCGGGTCGCCGGCGATGAACCTGCTGGACGGCGAAGTGACCGCGACCGGGGCCGCGACCGAGGTGCGGCTGGCGTCAGGGGGCCGTCTGCGTGCGCCGATTGCGTCTGAGGCGGCCCTGGTGGGTGCCAAGGTGCGGGTCGGCATCCGGCCCGAGGATCTGGTGCCCACGGACGGCGCCGCGATCTACAGGGGCAAGGTGGCGATCACCGAAGCCCTGGGCGAAGTCACCCTGCTGTACTTCGAGGCCGAGGCCGGTGGCGCGCAGGTGGTGGCGAAACTGCCGGGCATCCAGTCGGACCTGCGGCACCGGGATGTGGCGCTGACGGCAGACCCGGCGAAAGTCCACCTGTTCCATGAAGGCCGGTCGCTGCTTTACCGCTGAGCGGTCAGAGCATGAAGCGGGTCGAAAGGGCGAAGCCCAGCAGCGTGAAGAGGGCGAGCGACGACATGCCCGCCGCCCTGAGGAGCAGGGACGCGACCGTGACGCAAGGCACCTGCCGACTTTTCCGGATGATCATCTGTTTCATGCCCCTGTCGTAACCTTCTCCGGTTACGACAGGTTTAATTCTGCCGCGCTCCCGGCGGCGGTCAAGCGAAAGTTCGCGCGACTACTCGGCCGCCATCTTGATCACCGGTTCCATGCTGGCGAAGTCCGCATCCGACAGATGGCACTTGATCTGGTGACCCGTGGACATGGTCCGCATCGGCGGCATTTCCCGCTCGCACAGACCGCCCGGCACTTTCGATTTCCAGCGGCAGCGCGTCTGGAACGGGCAGCCCGGTGGCGGGTTCATGGCGGAAGGGATCTCGCCTTCAAGCACGATCCGCTTCTTTACCACGTGGGTGTCGGCGATGGGCACCGCCGACAGAAGCGCCTCGGTATAGGGGTGGTAGGGCGGGCTGAAGACCTCGTCCGTCGAACCGATCTCGACCACATGGCCCAGATACATCACCATCACCCGATCCGACAGGTAACGGACGATCGACAGGTCGTGGCTGATGAAGAGCAGCGTCGTCTTGTTCTTGCGCTGAATTTCCATCAGGAGATCGGTGACCGCCGCCTGCACCGAGACGTCAAGCGCCGACACCGGCTCGTCGGCGACCACCACCTTGGCCCCGCCGGCGAAGGCGCGGGCGATGCCCACGCGCTGCTTCTGCCCGCCCGAAAGCTGGCGCGGCATCCGTTCGGCAAAGGCGCGCGGCAGCTTGACCATGTCGAGAAGCTCCAGCATCCGCTGTTCGCGTTCCTTGTCGTCCTTGCCCTGGCCGAAGATTTCCAGCGCCCGGATGATCTGCCGCCCGACCGACATGGAAGGGTTCAGCGTGTCGAACGGGTTCTGGAACACCATCTGCACGCCCGACACGGTTTCGGTCGAGCGTTTTTCGATGGGGGTGTTCTGGATGTCGCGGTCATAGAGCATGATCTTGCCGTCGGTTGCGGTCTCCAGCCCCATCAGCACCTTGGCGAAGGTCGACTTGCCACAGCCACTCTCGCCGACGATGGCGAGCGTCTCGCCCTCGTGCGCCTCGAAACTCAGGGTCTCGTTGGCCTTCACGACCTTTTTCGCGCCGCCGCCGAACATGCCGGAGGAGACTTCGTAATATTTCTTCACATCCTCCATCTTGAGGACCACGCGCCCGATCTTGCCCTTCTCGATCGCCGCCTTCGCCACGGGTTTCGCCGCCCAGTCGATTTCGTCGACCCGGATGCAGCGGGTTCCGTGGCGGTCGTGGCCCGCGACCGGCACCATCGGAATATCGCCGACATTGCAGCGACCGGCCGCGAAATAGGAACAGCGCGGCCCGAAGTTGCAGCCGTCGGGCCGTTCGTGCGGCAAGGGGAAGTTGCCGGGGATCGAGATCAGCGGCCGGGCGTTCTTGTCGGCGCCGGGGAGCGGGATCGACCGGAAAAGTGCCTGCGTATAGGGATGCTGCATCCGGTTGAAGACATCGACGACCGATCCGGTTTCCACCGCCTCGCCGGAATACATCACGCACAGCCGGTCGCAGACCTCCAGCACCAGCCCGAGGTTGTGGCTGATGAACAGCATCGAGGTGCCGTATTTCTCGCCAAGCGCCTTGACCAGATCGACGACTGCGGCCTCGACCGTCACATCGAGCGCGGTCGTCGGCTCGTCGAGGATGAGAAGCGCCGGCTTCGACATCAGCGCCATCGCGATGACGATGCGCTGCTGCTGGCCGCCGGAAAGCTGGTGGGGGTAGGAGTTGAGGATGCGCGCCGGGTCGGGCAGACGCACGTCGCTCACCACCTCCAGTGCGCGCTTGTGGGCTTCCTCGGCCGAGACGCCTTCGTGGATCATCGGCACTTCCATCAGTTGCTTGCCGATCTTCATCGCCGGATTGAGGCTCGCCATCGGCTCCTGGTAGATCATGGCGATTTCCTTGCCGCGCACATGGCGCAGATCTTCGTCCGACATGGTGGTCAGGTCGCGGCCCTTGAAGCGGATCGTGCCGCCGACGATCCGGCCGTTCTTGCCCAGATCGCGCATCACGGCGAGGGCGACGGTCGACTTGCCGCAGCCGCTTTCGCCGACAAGGCCCATCGCCTCGCCCGCCATCACCGTGCAGGAGAAGTCCATCACCGCCGGAATCTCGCGCAGCCGGGTGAAGAAGGAGATCGAGAGGTTCTCGATCTCGAGGATCGGTTTTGAAGGATCCCAGGGGGTTTGGCTGGTCATGGTTGGCTCCCGCTTGGTTCCGCGGAGGAAGGGGGGGGGGGGGGGGCCCCCCCCCCCCCCCCCCCACACAACCACCACAAACCGGGGGGGGGGGGGCCCCCCCCCC
>CAZRKU010000042.1:4906-25831 GCA_964600685.1 uncultured Frigidibacter sp.
CGGCCGGGGGCGCGGCCCCCGGACCCCCGGGATAGTTATCGACAGAAAATGGGGGTTGGGGCCGCCATCCTCAATCCTTCAGGCTTTCTTCGCGCAATCCGTCGGCCAGCAGGTTCAGGCCCAGCACGAGGCTCATCAGGGCGAGCGCCGGGACGAAGGCCGGGTGCGGGGCGATCACCAGGAGCTTGCGCCCGGCGTTGATCGTCGATCCCCAGTCCGGGCTTTCGGGCGACAGGCCGAGGCCGAAGAACCCGAGCGTGCCGAGCAGGATGGTGGTGTAGCCGATCCTGAGGCAGAAATCGACGATCAGCGGCCCGCGCGCGTTCGGGAGGATTTCCCACAGCATGATATACCAGGGCCGTTCCCCACGGGTCTGCGCGGCAGAGATATAGTCGCGGGTCTTGATGTCGAGCACGAGCCCCCTGACGATACGGAAGACGGTGGGGGCGTTCACGAAAACGACCGAGACGAAGACGATCAGGATGTTCGCAGGCACATGGATGAGGTCGAGTGCCGCGGGCAGGATGGCGATCTTCGTCTCCGCCTCGCTGATCAGGCCGAGATAGGCCCAGCCGCCGAAGACGAGGATCAGCGCCACCACCAGGTTGCGGAAGCCCGGCTTGACGTAGAAGCGCGAGTTGATCAGCAGGACCAGAAACAGGATCGGCATCAGGAAGAGCACCATCGCCATATATTGCGGCAGGCCGGTCTGCACGATCTCGGGCGTCACCAGCAGGTAGAAGAGCAGGATCACCGGGAAGGCGAGGACGATGTTTGCCAGAAACGACAGCGCCATGTCGAGCCGGCCGCCGTAGTAGCCCGCCGGCAGACCGAGCGTGACCCCCACCATGAAGGCGAAAACCGTGGCGAGGGGCGCGATCCTGATCACGACGCCGCTGCCCTCGACCATGCGGGAAAAGACATCGCGCCCCAGGTTGTCGCCGCCCAGCAGATACCAGCCGGTGCCATCCGGCAACGGGCTTCCTGGCAGCTTGTTCTTCAGCTCGCTGATCTGCGAGAGCGTGTCATGGGTGACGATCATCTGGGTGAAAAGCGCGGTGAAGACCCAGAACATCACCAGCGCGAAGCCGATCATGCCGACGGTCGAGTCGAAGAGCCTGCCATAAAGGCCAAGCCTGCGCTTGAAGGTGATCGACAGGGCGAAGGTGGCGGCAAGCGCGATCCAGACCGGCAGGAACTGCTTGAAGATGGCGACCAGGATGGCGCCCCAGGAAAGTGGTTCCATGTCAGCTGATCCTGATCCGGGGGTTGAGGAAGACGTAGCCGATATCGGAAATCAGCTGCGTGACGAGAACCACGAAGACGGCCACGACCGAGCAGCCCAAGAGAAGCTGGATGTCGTTGTTACCCGCGGCCTGCACCAGCGTCCAGCCGAAGCCCTTGTAGTTGAACAGGCTCTCGACGATCACGACGCCGTTCAGAAGCCAGGGAAACTGCAGCATGATCACCGTGAAGGGCGCGATCAGCGCGTTCCGGAGCGCGTGTTTCACCACGATGGAGCGGAAGCTGACGCCCTTGAGGCGCGCGGTACGGATATATTGCGCGGTCATCACTTCGGACATGGAAGCGCGAGTCATGCGGCTTATGTAGCCGATCCCGTAAAGCGCGATGGTCATCACCGGCAGGGTGAAGTTCCAGAAGGTGATGTTGTCGACGGCGGAGGTCGATGTGCCCATGAAGAGCGTCCTGCCCTCGATCCAGCCCCATGAAGCGAGGAGCGGCGAGAGACCCGACGCGGCGGAGGCGAAGAGCGCGATCAGGATGACGCCCGAGATATATTCCGGCGTGGCCGATGTGGCGATCGCGAAAGTCGAGATCGAACGGTCGAGGCGGCTGCCCTCGCGCATCCCTGCGGCGACGCCCAGGAAGAGCGAGACCGGCACCATCACCAGCATCACCGCCAGCATCAGCCAGCCGGTGCTGGCCAGCGAGCGGCCGAGAACCTGCGTGACCGGGGACTTGGCGAAGGTCGACGTGCCCCAGTTGCCCTGCAAGATGCCGCAAAAGCGCGACGCGAGCGCCGGGTCCGACCTTTCGGCGATGCAGCGCCCGCGCGTCACGCCCTTTTCGTCGGTGCGCACCCAGCCCGGCACGACGCCCATCCATTCGCCATAGCGACGCAGGAGCGAGCCGCCGTGGCCGTTCTCCTCGATCCAACTTGCGACAGCCGCGTCGGTCATGCGGACCGAACCTTCGGCCCGTGCGAGCTTTTCAAGGTTCGGCGACAGGTTGGTCAGCGCGAATACGATGAACGTCAGCACCAGCGACGTCAGCACCATGAGGCCCAGCCTGCGGGCAATGAACTTCAGCATCTGTCGTGATCCCCCGCGCCGATGCAGTTCCACTTCAACTCAGTCACATCGCCAGACAAACCCGGCCCTGCAGTGAAACCGCTTGGCTAAACGTCTGCCATCCGATGTGACGATGCGTGCCGCGCCGGGCGCGCGGCGGAAAGCCGCGCGCCCGGCTGGTTCTGTCATCGCCTCAGCTGAGCGACCACTTGTAGTGGTGATGCTCGAACGACGGATGCATTTCGAGGTTCACCCCTTCCTTTGCGTGGCGGAAGAGCGACCGCCAGAAGGGCTGGATGATGTAACCTTCGTCCTGCAGGATGGTTTCAAGCGTCACCATCAATTCGCGGCGCGCATCGGCATCGGCCAGCGACAGCGCCTTGGTCATCGCGGCGTCGAACTCGGCGTTGGCCATCCCCGTCTCGTTCCACGAGCCCGTCGAAGTATAGGCGAGGCTCATGTTCTGGACCGCGAGCGGGCGGTGGTTCCAGGTGGTCGAGGAGAAGGGATACTTCTGCCAGTCGTTCCAGAAGGTCGAACCCGGCATCACCGTGCGCTTCACGTTGGCACCCGCGTCGCGCAGCTGGGCCGCAACGGCATCGGTCGTCGCCGCCTCCCAGCCGTCATCGAGCGAGGTCAGCTCGAACTCGGCGTCGGCAAGACCGGCCGCTTCCAGTGCCGGTTTCAGCGCAGCCGGGTCAACGGTCTGGGCCGGGATCTGCGCATACTCGGGATGGATCGGAGCGGCATGGTGGTTCTCCGCGGTGGTCCCGAGACCATTGTAGCCAAGATCCAGAACCACTTTCAGGTCGACCGCCTTCTGCAGCGCCTGACGGACAGCCTTTTCCTTGTAGAGGTCGGAACTGGCGGAGTTGAAGCGGCAGACGATGGTCGCAGCCGTCACGGCTTCGAGTTTCTTCCAGCCGAGGCCGTCGAGTTGTTCGATGAAATCGCCAGTGGTTTCATAGTTGGTGTCGATCTCGTCCGATCCGGCCATGGCGATCATGGTCGAAGGGTCGGTGCCGAAGTCGATGTAGTGGATTTCATCGAGCGGCGCCGTGCCGCCCCACCAGGTGTGGTTCGGCGCGCGCACCAGCACGGCTTTCTGGCCGACGGTCACTTCCTGGGGTATGTAGGGGCCGGTGCCGATCGCGTTTGCAGCCGGGTCGGACCCGTCCGTGAAACTCGCGTGCACGACGGCCGCGGGATAGTCGGCGAGGTTCGGCACGATAGCTACGTCAGAGGCCGACAGGTTCAGCTGCACGGTCATGTCGTCGACCTTGACCACGGCACCCTCGCGCAACGTCTTGGTCGCTTCATCGACGAGGCTGAGGAAACGCGACGCCGTGGAGCTGCCCTCGACATTGCCATCCGTCCAGCGGGCGAAGTTGCGCACCACGTCATCGGCGGTGAAGGGCTCGCCGTTGTTCCAGGTCACGCCGGGGCGAACCTTCAGGGTATACTGGGTCGCATCGGCGTTGGCTTCCCAGCTTTCCAGCAGGCGGCCTTCGAAGGTGCCGTCGGCGTTGTACTGGATCAGATATTCCAGCCAGCCGCGATAGACGTTGGCGATCTGCGGCCAGTCGGTCAGGCGCGGATCCTTCTGCGCCTTGACCTCCATGGCGCAGCGCACGATGCCGCCGACCTTGGCTTCCTGCGCGCGGGCCTGCGGGGCGGCCAGTCCGATCAGGCCGTAGGCCGCTGCGGCCGAGACGCCGAGCGCCGTGGTGCGGGTCAGAAATTCGCGGCGGCCGAGTTTGCCGGCGCGATGTTCGTCAGCATACATCCTTGCTGCCGGGTGCATGGTGTCCGGCATGAAGTGCTTTGTCATCTTGTTGCTCCCTGAGTGACAGTCGTAAAAGGTCACGTCGCGCGGCCATCTTCTGCTGGATGGCATTCGCGGCGCAAACATTGACCAGCCACGATATTGCGCACCCTTTTTTGCGGCACGTCAACGTCCGTAAGCGACACTGACCGTCGCTTTCCGTTATTCCTGCGGAAACGGCGCCGGTTTTTCCGTGATCATGGAAATTGCGCCCGAACAGGCCGGCGCGCTGCCCGGGTCAGGGTGCTTTGCGGAAAGCCGAAGGTGTCTTGCCCGTGCGGTGCTGGAAGGCGCGTGTGAAATAGGCGGGCGAAGTAAATCCAAGCGTTTCAGCCACTTGTTGAATGGGCGCGCGGGTTTCGGCCAGCATCCGGCGGGCTTCGAAAATCACGCGATCGTGCAACAGGTCCGAGGCCGAGCGCCCGCAGGTCTTGTTGCAGACCCGGGTGAGGTGGGTCGCGGTCACGCCAAGGTCGCGCGCGAATTCGCCCACGCTCTTGCCGGTGCGGAACTCCTTTTCCAGCAGATCGGAATAGGCGCGGGCCAGCCGGCGCGAGGCGTCGAGGCGGGGCGTTTCGTCCGACGAGGTTTCCGCCTGGCGTTCCAGCCAGACGGTCAGAAGGCCGAGATGATGGCGCGCGGCCTTCTCGCTGCCGGCACGGTCACTTTCGGATTCGCGCTGGATGTTCTCGACGATGGCCGACAGTTCCGCCTGCGGAACCACGTCGCGGATGCGCAGATGCAGCGGATCATCCGGCAATTCCAGCGCGTGGTCGCGCCCGAAGAACAGCGCGCTGCCGGCGCTTTGGGCGCCAAGCTCGAACCCGTGCATCATCCCGGCGGGGACGAAGATGGCGTTGTGCGCTCCATAGCCACGGGTGATGCCGCCCACCGTGATCCGGCCTTGCCCCCGCGTGAACCACAGAAGAAGCGGTTCGGAATAGGCGCGCATCGCCTCGACCCGCCAGCGGCCGCCATTCGCCAGCCGCGCGACCGGCACGAGCCTGGTGCGTGAACTGTCGGCCAGCGGCAAAAGCTGCGGCGGGGCCAGTTGCTGGGGCGGAGCGGGAGTTTTCATCGCGGCACGGGGCTGCGATAGCGCGGGGGCGCTGTGGCCGAATTGCGAGAGCGGCGTGCCGGAAAAGAGCTTCACCAAGGCGCTGGTTCCCTTTGGTTCTTGTTGTTGCGGAGCCGCGCCCGAGGGCGGCCGATGGTCAGCGCGAGTCATAAGGGAAGGCGCGGCCGCCTCCAAGAAAAAAAGCGCCAGAATCAGGGAGGTCGGCGCCCTGGTGCCTAAATGTCAGGCAACCCCGATTCCGTGCCAGCCGCCCATGCGCCGCCTGAGCCAGGTCCGCTGGCGCTTGGCATACTGGCGGCTTGCGGTCTTGGCGGCGCATATAGCGTCCGCAAGGGGCAGCGCCCCCTGCATGTAGGCGATCAGTTCGGGCGCGCCGATGGCCTTGGCCCAAAGTGCTGCGGGCTGCCAGACCGGCAGGATCGCGCGTATTTCGTCAAGCGCGCCCTGTTCAAGCATCAGATCAAAACGCCGGTCGATCCGTTCGGCCAGCCAGTCACGGTCGCAATCGAGCCGAAGGAGCGTCGCCGATCCCGCTGGCAGCAGGGCCGGGCCGGTGTCGGCCTGCCAGTCGGCCAGCCCGCGCCCGGTGCTGCGCAAGACCTCCCAGGCGCGCTGGATGCGGGCGGGATTGGCCCGGTCGATCCGGGCGCGGGTCGGGGCGTCGAGTTCCGCCAGCATGGCCCCCGGCCCCGCGCGGGCCAGTCGCAGGTCGGCCTCGGTGCGCACTTCCGGCGGGACGGGGGGGATGTCCGCCAGCCCCTCGGTCAGCGCGCTCAGATAAAGGCCGGTGCCCCCGACGATGACCGGGGCGGGGTGCCGCGTCAAAATCTCAGCAACCTCGCGCAGCCAGTGGCCGACGGAATAATCCTGGCCCGGGGCGCGATGGCCGAACAGGAGATGGGGCGCCAGTGTCTCCTCCCCGATCGTCGGGCGGGCGGACAGGATGCGCCAGCAGGACCAGACCTGGAGCGCGTCGGCATTGACGATGACACGGCCCTGCGCCCGCGCGATACGAAGCGCGAGCGCCGATTTGCCCGACGCGGTCGGACCGGCGATCAGCACCGGCAGGTCGGGGGGGGAATCGTTCGGGTCGACCAGAATTTGTTCCTTTCACGCCTGTCGTCGCTAGCTGTCGTGTTTTCCGGTCGCTTCTGCCGTTGAACATCTCTGGATTTTCGTCCATTTTGCGCGACAGCAATCGGGTCGGCAAGCGGAGCCGGACCTTTCTCTGAAGAATGAAAGAGCGGATCAATGACCGGGGCAGCAGAACCCACCGTCACCTACAAACGTGTCCTACTGAAAATCTCCGGCGAAGCGCTGATGGGGGATCAGGGCTTCGGCCTGCACCCGCCGACCGTGAACCGGATCGCGGCGGAAGTGAAGTCGGTCCATGACCTCGGCGTCGAAATCTGCATGGTCATCGGCGGCGGCAACATCTTCCGCGGGCTGCAGGGCTCGGCGCAGGGAATGGAGCGGACGACGGCGGATTACATGGGGATGCTCGCCACGGTGATGAATGCGCTTGCGATGCAGGCGGCGCTCGAGGATCTGGACATCCACACCCGTGTCATCTCGGCCATTCCGATGGATCAGGTGTGCGAACCCTACATCCGCCGCCGCGCCGTGCGGCACCTGGAGAAGAAACGCGTCTGCATCTTCGCCGCCGGCACAGGGAACCCCTATTTCACCACCGACACGGCGGCGACGCTGCGCGCCAACGAAATGGGCTGCGAGGCGATCTTCAAGGGCACCAAGGTCGACGGCGTCTATGACAAGGATCCCAAGAAGCACAGCGACGCCAAGCGCTATGATCTGGTGAGCTATGACGAGGTGCTGCAAAAGCATCTCGGCGTGATGGACGCCTCGGCCATCGCGCTTGCCCGGGACAACAACCTGCCGATCATCGTCTTTTCGCTGGATGAGCCGGGCGGTTTCCGGGGAATCCTGTCGGGGCAGGGCACCTACACGGTCGTAAAGGGCTGAAAAGCCTATCCTTGAACGATGCGGGGCTGTAAGGTTCCGCAAATTTGAACAGACGGAATGCGGGACGCACACCATGTCCGACGATCTTGAAATTGACATTGATGACCTGACCCGGCGCATGGAAGGCGCGATGGCGGCGCTCAAGCACGACTTCGCGTCGCTGAGGACCGGGCGTGCCTCGGCTGCGCTGGTGGAGCCGATCCATGTTGACGCCTATGGCCAGATGACCCCGATCAATCAGCTCGGCACGGTGAACGTGCCCGAATCCCGGATGGTGACGATCAACATCTGGGACAAGGGCATGGTCGGAAAGGTGGAAAAGGCGATCCGCGAAAGCGGCATCGGCATCAATCCCCAGACCAACGGCACGATCATCATGCTGCCGATCCCGGAACTGAACGAGGAGCGTCGCCGCGAACTGACGCGTGTGGCGGCCGATTATGCCGAACGCGCACGTGTCGCCGTGCGCAACATCCGCCGCGACGGAATGGATCAGATCAAGCGCGGCAAGGCCGCCGGCATGCCGGAGGACGACCAGAAGATGTGGCACGACGAGGTGCAGGAGCTGACCGACAAGTCCATTGCTGCGGTTGACAAGGCGCTTCAGGCCAAGCAAGCCGAAATCATGCAGGTCTGACGTCGGGTCGGGGGCAGGCGAAAGGGTTATCGGAACGCCTATGGCGGCCAAGGATATCACCACACGGACCGCGAGCCATGTCGCGATCATCATGGACGGCAACGGGCGTTGGGCAACCTCGCGCGGCTGGCCGCGGCTGGTCGGGCACCGGCGCGGGGCAAACCGGGTGCGCGCCATTGTCCGGGCCTGTCCGGGCCTCGGTGTCAAGTATCTGACGATCTTCGCCTTCTCGACCGAGAACTGGAAAAGGTCGACCGAGGAAGTCCTGGGTCTGATGGCGCTGTTCGCGCGCTACATCCGCAACGAGGCCGACAAGCTGTATGCGGCCGGGGTGCGGGTGAATTTCATCGGCAGCCGCGGCCGGCTCGATCCGACCATTCAGGACCTGATGGCCGGGATCGAGGCCAAGACCCGCCAGAATGACCGGCTGATCCTGACCATCGCCATCAATTACGGCGGCCGCGACGAGATCACCCGCGCCGCGCGGCGTCTGGCCGAGGATGTCGCCACCGGACGACTGGCCGCAGAAGATGCCGACGAGGCCGCATTGGCGGCGCGCCTTGACACGGCCGACCTGCCCGACCCGGACCTGATCATCCGCACGTCGGGCGAAACCCGCACGTCGAACTTCCTGCTCTGGCAGTCGGCCTATGCCGAATATGAGTTCACCGATACGCTCTGGCCCGATTTCACCGCCGAAGAGCTGGGGGCCATTCTTGACCGCTTCGCGCGGCGCGAACGCCGCTTTGGCGGCGTCCTGAGCGGATGAGCGGATCGGAGAAATGGTCCGACCTGCGGACAAGGCTGACGTCCGGTGCCGCCGTTCTGCTGGTCGGACTAGCGGCAGTCTGGTCCGGCGGCGTGGCCTTGCAGTTGCTTGCCGTCGCGGTCGCGGGGTTCGCGATCTGGGAACTGACGCGGCTGACGGATCCCCAGCCGTCGCAACGGCCGCTTCTGCTCGCGGCGCTGGCGGCAGGGGCGATGTCGCTTGTGCTCTACCTGCACTGGCCGACCTGGCTCCTCGGCCTGCTTCTGCCGTCGGCTCTCGGCCAGATCGGCCCGCGCAGGGATCGGGTGGCCTATGCGGTCTACGCTTTCCTGATCCTGCTGGCCGTCTACGGGTTCGTGGCATTCCGACAGGGTTACGGCTTGCCCTTTGCCCTCTGGCTTCTTGGCGTGGTGATCGCATCGGACGTGATGGGATATTTCGGCGGGCGGATGATCGGCGGGCCGAAATTCTGGCCGCGCCTCTCGCCCAGGAAGACCTGGTCGGGCACCATCGCCGGTTGGGTGGGGGCGGGGCTGGTCGGGTTGGTCTTCGCGCTGCTCTACCAGCAATCCCTCAGCCTGGCCCTGCTTTCGGCACTCACCGCTTTTGCCGCGCAGGTCGGCGACATTGCCGAAAGTGCGATCAAGCGGCGCGCGGGGGCGAAGGATTCCTCGAACCTCATTCCGGGCCACGGCGGTTTGCTCGATCGGTTCGATGCGCTGATCGGGGCGGTGGTGTTCGTCCTCCTGTGGGGTATGCTGCAGCTTCCCCTGCCAGTTTTCGAAGGCTGAGCGGGTGCGCAGCGTTTCCATCTTTGGCGCGACCGGCTCGATCGGCGAAAGCACCTTCGATCTCTTGATCCGGCAGGGGGGTGCGGAGGCATACCGCACCCGCGTCCTGACCGGCGGGCGCAATGTCGGACGGCTGGCCGAACAGGCACGCGCGCTCAGGGCGGAACTGGCGGTGACGGCCCACGGCGATTGCCTGGCGGATTTGCGGGCGGCACTGGCCGGATCGGGGATCGAGGCGGCGGCGGGGTCGGAGGCGTTGGCGGAGGCCGCCGACCGGCCGGCGGATTGGGTGATGTCCGGCATTGTCGGCGCGGCGGCGCTGGTGCCGGGGTTCCGGGCACTGGCGCACGGGGCGACGCTGGCGCTCGCCAACAAGGAAAGTCTGGTGACGGCGGGGCCGCTGCTGATGGCGACGGCGCGGGCGCGGGGCGCGCGCATCCTGCCGGTCGACAGCGAACATTCGGCGATCTTTCAGTCGCTTCTGTCCGAAGACATGGCTTCGGTCGAGCGGATCATCATCACCGCCTCCGGGGGCGCGTTCCGCGACTGGCCGCTGGACCGTCTGGCCCGCGCGACGGTGGCGGAGGCGTCTACCCACCCGAACTGGGCGATGGGGCAGCGCATCACCATCGACAGCGCGTCGATGTTCAACAAGGCGCTGGAACTGATCGAGACGCACGAATTCTTCGGCGTCTCTCCCGACCGGATCGAGGTGCTGGTGCATCCCGAATCGCTGGTCCATGCGCTGGTCGGCTTCCGTGACGGCGGCATGATCGGACACCTCGGCGCCCCCGACATGCGCCATGCCATCGGCTACGCGCTGAACTGGCCGGACCGGGCACACCTGCCGGTGGCGCGGCTCGATCTGGCGGCGGTGGGCAGCCTGACCTTCGGCGCGCCCGATCCGGTGCGTTATCCGGCGCTGCGTCTGGCGCGCGAGGTGATGGCGACGGGCGGCCATGCAGGGGCGGTTTTCAACGCCGCCAAGGAAATCGCGCTCGATGCCTTTGTCATCGGGCGGATCGGATTCCTCGACATGGCGGCCTGCGTTGAAGAGACGCTCACAGAGATGTCAGGCAAGATGGCCCTTGGCAGGGCACCGGAAAGCCTCGATATGATCCTTGACACCGACCGGGCGGCACGCCGTGCCGCTACGGGGATCGTGGACAAACGCAGAAAGGTGTGACCCTTGCAGCCGATCGACCTGATCCCCCAGTTTGGCAATCTGTTCTGGACAGTTGCGGCCTTTGTCGTCGCGCTGTCGATCATCGTGGCGATCCATGAATATGGCCACTACATCATCGGTCGCCTGTCGGGCATCCATGCCGAGGTCTTTTCCGTGGGCTTTGGCCGGCCCCTGTTCAGCCGGACCGACCGGCGGGGCACGCGCTGGCAGATCGCGATGATTCCGCTGGGCGGTTATGTGAAGTTTCTGGGGGATGCCAACGCCGCGTCGGCGGGCGCCGACGAGGCCACCCTGGCACGGCTGAGCGAGGCCGAGCGCCGTCATACGATGCATGGCGCGCCGCTCTGGGCGCGTGCGGCCACGGTGGTGGCCGGGCCGGTGTTCAATTTCATCCTGTCGATCCTCATCTTCACCGGGATCTATCTGGTGTCGGGCGTGGCGCGGGACGAGCCGGTGGTGGGCAGTCTGGTGGCACTTCCGGGCGAAACCTACGATCTCCAGCCGGGCGACCTGATCCTGGCGGTGGACGGGCAGAAAACGCCCGACTGGGATGCGATGATAAAGGTCGTGGACACTCTGGCGGCAAAGGTCCCGGTCGACTATCTGATCGAGCGCGGCGGGCAGCAGCTGACCGTCGCGGGACCGGCGCTCTACCCCCCGCGCGCGGCAGGGGTGTCGCCCGACAGCGCGGCGCTTGCGGCGGGGCTGGAGGCGGGTGACGTGGTCCAGGCGATCGACGGCGTGCCGATCGTCGCGTTCACGGAAATCAAGGAGCGGGTCGCCGCCGCGGCGGGCAAGCCGCTCGCGCTCGACGTCTGGCGCGACGGCCGGAGTTTTTCGGTGACGCTGGCACCGAAGATCACCGATCTTCCCAAGGCCGATGGCGGTTTCGAGACCCGCTACCTGATCGGCCTGCAGGGCGGGTTCTTCTTTGCACCCGAGGTGCGACGCGCCGGGCTAGGCGAGGCGTTGACAGGTGCGGTCGAACAGACCTGGTTTGTCGCGCGTTCGTCGGTTTCGGCGCTGGGGCACATCATCACCGGCGCGATTTCGACCTGCAACCTGCGCGGACCGATCTCCATCGCGGAAACCTCGGGGCAGGCGGCCAGCCAGGGTTTCCCGGATTTCATCTGGTTCATCGCCGTCCTGTCCGCGGCGGTCGGTCTGATGAACCTGTTTCCGGTGCCGATGCTCGATGGCGGGCATCTGGTCTTTTACACCTGGGAATGGGCGACCGGCCGCCCGCTGCCTGACCGCGTGCTGAACATCGCCGCCTCCGTCGGCCTCATCCTCGTCCTCGGCCTGATGGTCTTCGGCCTGACGAACGACCTTTTCTGCCCCTGAGTAGCGGGCTCCGCGGTCAGGCGCCCTTGTCGGCGGCTGGCGGAATGCCAAGTTTATGCCGCAATAAGGCCATACTGGCCACCTATCCTGCCGCAAACGGACATGGGCTGGAGGCACGTATGCAGACGATTTCGAACAGGTACCGCGGCCTCGGGCTGATCATCCAGCTTGGAGCCGACCGCGTGATCGTACCGCTTGCCATCCTGATGAGCCTGATCGTCGCGGCCGCTGTCGGCTACGAGCTGACGAACGTTCCGTTCCCCGTTTCGCCGGGATTTTTCTGACGGTCGTCCGGCTCTCCGCCACTGATTTTTGAGGGCGGAATTCCGCCCCTGCACCGCGGCGCGGTCCTCAAAAGGGATCGCGCCGTTCCTTTGACAATCCCCCCTGTTCCGGCTAGTCAGGGTGCAGAAAAAAATGTGATTTCACCGGCGGGGGAAAGTGATGACAGGGCAGGGCAGTATTGGTGACGCCGCAGGCATCAAACGTGGCATTCTGAAGTGCACGACGGCACTGGCGACGGCTATTTTCCTGTCGGCAGCCGTGCTGCCAGCAAATGCGGCCACTTACACCTTCTCCAGCGTCCAGGTCGAAGGCAACAGCCTGATCGAGCCGGCAACGATCCTGAAATTCGCAGCCATCCCCAAGGGCGAATCCGTCAGCGACGGGGCCCTGAACGACGCGGTTCAGCGCCTGACCGACTCGGGACTTTTCGCCTCGGTCGAAGTCGTCCCTTCGGGCGGAACCCTGGTGATCCGCGTGGTCGAAAATCCGACCGTCAACGTGATCAGCTTCGAGGGCAACCGCAAGATCAAGGACGAGGATCTGGCGAAGGTGATCAAGTCACAGTCTCGCCGGGTCTATTCCGCGACGCAGGCCGAGGCCGACGTCGCCGCCCTGACCGAAGCCTATACGGCCGCCGGCCGTCTGGCCGCCCGGATCGAGCCGCGCGTCATCGACCGGGGCGACAACAAGGTCGACCTGGTGTTCGAGATTCGCGAAGGCCGGGTGACGGAGGTGGAACGCCTGTCCTTCACCGGCAACCGTGCCTTCTCGGACCGCCGCCTGCGGCAGGTTCTGGAAACCAAGCAGGCGGGCATCTTCCGCCAGCTGGTCCAGCGCGATACGTTCGTTGCCGACCGGACCGAACTCGACAAGTCGCTGATCGTCGATTTCTACCGCTCGCGCGGTTACATCGACGCGGCCGTCACCGGCGTCTCGTCGGAGTTTTCGCCCGAGCGCGATGCCTTCTTCCTGACCTTCTCGATCCGCGAAGGGCAGAAATATGCGTTCAATGACGTGTCGGTCGCCAGCGAGTATGAGGGGATCGACCCGGCCGAGTTCCGCGAACTGGTGAAAATCCGCAAAGGCGTGGCCTATTCGTCGACCGCGATCGACACGACGATCGCCCGGATGGAGAATCTGGCGGTCAAGAAGGGCCTGAACTTCCTCGCGGTCGAACCGCGAATCGTCCGCAACCCGGAAAACCAGACGCTGGATGTCATCTTCGTGCTGACCAAGGGGCCACGCGTCTTTGTCGAGCGCATCGACATCGAAGGCAACGCCACCACGCTCGACAAGGTGGTGCGGCGCCAGTTCCGCACGGCCGAAGGCGACCCCTTCAACCCGCGGGAAATCCGCCAGAGCGCCGAACGGATCCGCGCGCTGGGCTATTTCAAGAACGCCGACGTGAATGCCCGTGGCGGCACGGCGGAAGATCAGGTGATCGTCGACGTCAATGTCGAGGAACAGCCGACCGGTTCGCTGAACTTCGGCGCTTCCTATTCGGTGTCGGACGGTATCGGTTTCAACATCTCCTTCACCGAGTCGAACTTCCTTGGTCGCGGGCAGTATCTGAACGTGAAGGTCGGCACGACCGCCGACAACAAGGACAGCGGCATCACCTTCATCGAGCCGTCGCTCCTGGACCGCGACCTGAAGCTCAAGCTGTCGGGCTGGTACAATACGTCCGAGAATTCGAACGCCCGCTATTCGACCAAGCGCTTGGGATTCTCGCCATCACTGGAGTTTCCGCTGGCGGAACGGACCCGCCTTGAACTGCGCTACAAGATTTCCAGCGACGAGATCTATGCGGTTGATGCAGGCTCCTCGCCAATCCTGAAGGCGGAAGAGGCGCGCGGCGCCCTCATCACCAGCGCCTTGGGATATTCGGTCACGTTCGACAGCCGGCTGGCGGAAACTGATCCCCTGTCGCGCACCATGCTGCGGTTCGACCAGGATTTTGCCGGCGTTGGCGGTGACATCGAGACGATCACGACGACCGGGCTGGCCCGCTACGAGCGCAAGGTCTTCAATGACGAGGTGACGCTGCGCGCCGAACTGGAAGGCGGGGCGGTGATCTCCAGCGGCGACGACACCCGCCTTGTGGACCGGTTCACCGGCAACGGCAAGATCCGCGGTTTCGAGGCGAACGGCCTGGGCCCGCGCGATCTGACGGTGCCGAACCAGGACGCGCTTGGCGGCAACATGTTCGCCGTCGCCCGTTTCGAGGCGGAATTCCCGATCGGGCTGCCGGAGGAATATGGCATCACCGGCGGCGTCTTTGCCGATGTCGGTTCGGTCTGGGGACTGGACAGTCCCGGCACGGTCGATGACGCGATGAACCTGCGCTCGGCAGTCGGCGTGTCGGTCTTCTGGAGCTCCATCCTCGGGCCGCTGAGGTTCAATTTCTCGAAGGCGATCAACAAGGAAACCTACGACCAGGAACAGACCTTCGACCTGACGATCTCGACGCAGTTCTGATGTCGGGGCGGGCCGCTCTGCTGGCTATGGTGCTTGGCGTCGCGTCGGCGGTCAGTGCGGTGGCGCAAGATGCGCCGCCGTCTGCCGAGGTTGGGCAACGCGGCGGCGTCGTCACCCTCGACGTCGAACGGCTTTTCACGGGGTCACAGTGGGGCAAGCGGTTCACGGCGGACCTCGAGGAAGCCTCGCGGGCGCTTCAGGCCGAGAACCGGAAGATCGAAGCCGCGCTGACCGCCGAGGAAAAGGAACTGACCGAAAAGCGGACCGGGTTGCCCGCCGAGGAGTTTCGTGCGCTTGCCGGGGATTTCGACACGAGAGTGACCGGCATAAGGCAGGCGCAAGCCGACAAGGTGCGCGAACTCCAGGCCCGTCCCGAAGAGGAGCGTGCGCGCTTCTTCGAGGCTGCGCGGCCGATCATCGGCCAGGTCATGACGTCGCAGGGGGCGGTCGCGGTTCTGGACATCCGGGCCGTGTTTCTGTCGATCCGCTCGGTGGACGTGACCGATGAAGTCATCGCCGCCGTCGATGCGCAGCTCGGCAGCGGTGACGGCGGCACGCCCTGACTTCCCCGCCATGCGTCCCGCCCCCCGTGGCGAAGCTTGCCAGCCTTGCCCCATCTTGCTAGCAAGGCCTGCAGGGGCGAATGCCCAAGGGGGACAATCTATGACCAGTCGCGATATTACCGAGGCCGATATCCATCTGATTCAGCGGATCATTCCGCATCGCTATCCCTTTCTGCTGATCGACAAGGTCATCAACATCGTCGCCGACAAGGGTTGCGTCGGCATCAAGAACGTGACCTTCAACGAGCCGCATTTCCAGGGGCATTTCCCCACCAAGCCGATCATGCCCGGCGTCACCATCGTCGAGGCGATGGCGCAGGCGGCGGCGGTCCTCGTCGGGATTTCGATGGATGTGGTGGGGCGCGACCTGCTGACCTATTTCCTGTCGATCGACAGCTGCAAGTTCCGCCGCATGGTGGTTCCGGGCGATGTGCTGGAACTGCACATGACGGTGAAGCGCGGCGGCGGGAAGATCTGGAAGTTCCACGGTGCCGCCATGGTCGGCGATCAGATGGCCTGCGAGGCCGAGATTGCCGCGATGATGGATCTGCGGGACTGAGCCGATGACCATTGATCCAAGCGCCCATGTCCACCCGTCCGCCGTGATCGCGCCGGGCGCGCGGATCGGCGCGGGCTGCCGGATCGGGCCGTTTTGCGTGATCGGTCCCGAGGTGGTGCTGCAAGACGGGGTGGAGCTGAAAAGCCATGTCGTCATCTCCGGCCTGACGGAGATCGGCCCGGGCACGCAGGTCTTTCCCTTTGCCTGTCTGGGTGAGGTGCCGCAGGATCTGAAATTCCGGGGCGAAAAGACCCGGCTGATCATCGGCGCGCAGAACCGCATCCGCGAGAACGTGACGATGAACACCGGCACCGAAGGCGGCGGCGGGGTGACGCGGGTGGGCGACGGCGGCCTGTTCATGGCAAGCGCGCACGTGGCCCATGACTGCCAGATCGGCAACCGGGTGATCCTGGCCAACAACGTGGCCATCGCCGGGCACTGCGTGCTGGAGGACGAGGTGATCGTCGGCGGCCTGTCCGGCATCCATCAGTTCGTGCGCATCGGCCATGGCGCGATGATCGGCGCGGTGACGATGGTCACGGCAGATGTGATTCCGCATGGTCTGGTGCAGGGGCCGCGCGGAGTGCTGGACGGGCTGAACCTTGTCGGCCTGAAACGGCGCGGCGCGGACCGGGGCGACCTGCATGCGCTGCGCGAACTTCTGGGGGAGCTTGGAACCGGCTCGTTCCGCGACAGCGCCCGCGCGCTGGCCGATCAGGACACCGACAATGCCTATGTGCGCGAGGTTCTGGATTTCATCCTCGGCCCGTCAGATCGGTCGTTCCTGACCCCGAGATGAGCAAGGATACGCCGAAAACCGCGATCATCGCCGGGCAGGGGGCCTTGCCTGCGGTTCTGGTCGGGACTTTGCAGGCGGCTGGCACTCCCTATATTGTTGCTGAGATGGAGGGGTTTCCGGCTACCGTGCCGGGCACCAATCCTGTTCGTTTCCGGATCGAGCGGCTGGTGCCATTGCTTGAGCATCTCGCACGGGAAGGCGTGACCCGTGTCTGCTTCGCCGGTGCGGTGCGGCGCCCGAAGATCGAGCCGGAATTCTTCGACCCCCGCACCGCAACGCTCGTGCCGCGCCTTCTGGCGGCGCTGCAGGCGGGTGATGACGGGGCACTGAGGGTTATCATTGCCCTGTTCGAGGAATGGGGTTTCACGGTTGTCGGCGCACATGAGATCGCGCCCGGTCTTCTGCCGCCGGAGGGGGTCGTGACCCGGACTGCACCCTCGGCCCGACACCAGACCGATGCGGCGCTTGGCGAAGGCGTCGTCGAACTGATGGGGCGCGAGGACAGCGGGCAGGCCTCTATCATCGCAGGTGGGCGCATCGTGGCAAAGGAAGGGCCGCAAGGGACCGATGCGATGATGCGGGCGCTGCTGCCGCCGCCGCCGGCGCGTTCCCCCGCACAGGACGATGGTATCCTTTTCAAGGCCCCCAAACCCGGACAGGACCGGCGGATCGATCTGCCCACGATCGGCCCGGATACGGCGATGCTGGCGGCCGAATGCGGGCTGGCCGGGATCGTGATCGAAGCCGGTGGCGTCATCGTTCTGGATCGGGACAAGGTCCGCGAAATCCTGGACGGTTTCGGCATGTTTCTCTGGGTCCGGCCGCACGGTTTCAGGCGATGAAACTTTTCCTGATCGCGGGCGAACCTTCCGGCGACGCGCTTGGCGCGGCGCTGATGGCGGGGCTGAAGGCGCTCGCGCCGGATGTCTCGTTCTCTGGCGTCGGCGGGCCGCTGATGGCGGCGGAGGGGCTGGAAAGTCTTTTTCCGATGGAAGATCTGTCGGTGATGGGTCTGTTGGAGATCTTGCCGAAATATGCCCATCTGAAACGCCGTATCGCGCAAACGGCTGCGGCGGTGGCGGCCGCCCGGCCGGATGCGCTGATCACCATCGACAGCCCGGATTTCTGCCTGCGCGTGGCGCGGCTGGTGCGCGAAAAACGCCCCGGCCAGCGGACGATCCATTATGTCGCGCCGACCGTCTGGGCCTGGCGACCGGGGCGGGCGGCCAGGATGGCGCCGGTGATCGACCATGTGCTGGCGCTCTTTCCGTTCGAGCCGCCCTATATGGAAGCGGCCGGCATGGGCTGCACCTTCGTCGGCCATCCGGTGGTGGCCCAGCCCCGCGCCGACGCGGCTCAGGCAGCCGCCTTCCGCGACGAACATTCGATCGGGCCGGACCAGCCGCTGCTTCTCTGCCTGCCCGGATCGCGGCGGGGCGAGGTCAGCCGCCTTCTGCCGCGGTTCGAGGCTGCCATCGGCCTCCTGCGCGTCCGCCATCCCGATCTCGGGGTGGTCCTGCCGACGGTGCGCGGCGTCGCCCCCCTGGTGCGCGCGATGGCGGCGCGCTGGCCGCATCCGCCGCTGGTCGTGGCGGATGGCGAGGACAAGCGCGCGGCCTTCGCCGCCGCCACCCTGGCGCTGGCGGCGTCGGGCACGGTCAGTCTGGAGCTGGCGGCGCACCGGGTGCCGATGGTGATAGCCCATGATTTCAACCGCCTGACCTGGTGGCTGATGAGGCGCGCGGCGCTGATCGACACGGTAACGCTGGTGAACATCGTCTCCGAGACCCGGACGGTGCCCGAATTCCTCGGCCCGGCCTGCCAGCCTCTGCCGGTTGCACAGGCCCTCGACCTGGTGCTGAGCGATCCGGCCAAACGTTCGGTTCAACGACAGGCCGCCGACCTGACAATGGAGCGCCTTGGCCAGGGCGGCGAGGCGCCGGGCCTGCGCGCCGCCCGCGCCGTCCTCGCCCAGCTCTGATCATTTTCTGTCGCGAAATATCCCGGAGGGGGTGTGGGGGAGGCAGCGCCTCCTCCACGCGGATCGGCCCGCCGAAAGGCGGGCCGAGGTCAGCGCCCCTTCCAGATCCAGCCGCCGCCGAGAATGCGGCTCGATCCGGTTTCATAGAATACGCAGGCCTGGCCAGGGCTGACGCCATCTTCGGGGTCGAGCAGTTCGACCGACGCTTCGGTGGCCGAGAGCGGCCGGATCACCGCCGGGCGCGGCGGGCGGGTGGAGCGGATCTTGACCGAAACCTGCCGTTCCGCCGCGCTGTCGAAAGCCGCGCCGCCCAGCCAGTTGATCTCGCGTACCGGGATGGTGCGGGTGGCGAGCGCTTCTTTCGGGCCGACGATCACGCGGCGGGTATCGGGGTCGAGCCGGATGACATAGAGCGGATCGCCGGTGCCGCCGATGCCGAGGCCGCGACGCTGGCCGATCGTATAGTGGATGACGCCGCGATGGGGGCCGAGGACGTTGCCTTCCAGATCGACGATCTCGCCGGGGTCTGCCGCGCCGGGACGCAGCTTTTCGATGACGCTCGCATAATTGCCGTTCGGGACGAAGCAGATGTCCTGACTGTCGGGCTTGTCGGCGACCGACAGTCCGTATTTCGCGGCCAGCGCCCGGGTTTCGGCCTTGGATGCCAGATGACCGAGCGGGAAGCGCAGGAAGGCCAGCTGCTCAGGCGTGGTCGAGAAAAGGAAGTAGGACTGGTCGCGGTTCGCATCGGCGGCGCAATGCAGTTCCGGCCCCCCTGCGCCGGTCTTGCGCTGGATATAATGGCCGGTCGCCATGCAGTCTGCATCAAGGTCGCGCGCCGTCGCCAGCAGATCCTTGAACTTCACCCGTTCGTTGCAGCGGATGCAGGGAACCGGCGTCGCCCCCGCCAGATAGGCGTCGGCAAACTCCTCGATCACCGCCTCGCGGAACATGTTTTCATAGTCAAGGACATAGTGGGGAAATCCCATCGCCTCGGCCACGCGGCGGGCGTCGTGGATGTCCTGCCCCGCGCAGCAGGCGCCCTTTTTCGCCAGCGCCGCGCCGTGATCGTAGAGCTGAAGCGTGACGCCGACCACATCGTAACCTTCTTCCTTCAGCATCGCGGCCACGACGGAACTGTCGACGCCGCCCGACATGGCAACGACGACCCGCGTATCGGCGGGGGCCTTGGCGAAGCCAAGCGAGTTGAGGGCGAGGTCTTTCATGGGTCAGGGTCCGGGTCAGGGAGATGCGCAGGAATATAGGAAAATTGCAGATACTCACAAGGCCGGGTTTCATCTGCCGTTAAATCGGATGGACGACCCTGCCCATCGGTGAAGGAAAGGGGGGGGGGGACGATGTTCCTGAAGAAAATCGACGGTCCAAGGGCCGTGACCCTGCCGGACGGCACGGTGATGACCCGCGCCGATCTGCCCGCACCCGAGACACGGCGCTGGGTCGCCAGCCGCAAGGCGCGGGTGGTCAGGGCGGTGGCCTATGGGCTGATCGGCCGCAAGGAAGCGCTGGAGCGCTATGGTCTGTCAGAGGAGGAGTTTGAACTCTGGCGCACCGCGGTCGAGGTTTTCGGGGAGAAAGCGCTGAAAGTCACGGCAATACAAAAATATCGTCAACTTTAGGGTGTAATTCGCGATAAGGTTGTATTCGTAACAGCTGATTAACCATTTGCGGTAATGGTCAGCGGTAATGAACTCTTTAACGCGGAGTGCGGCCGATGAGAATTCTTCTGGTGGAAGACGATCCTACCACGTCCCGCAGCATCGAGCTGATGCTGACCCATGCAAACCTCAACGTCTATTGCACGGACCTTGGGGAAGAGGGGATCGATCTCGCCAAACTCTATGATTATGACCTGATCCTTCTGGATCTGAATCTGCCGGACATGAACGGCCACGATGTGCTTCGCCAGCTGCGCCTGTCGAAGATCGACACGCCGATCCTGATCCTGTCGGGCGCCGACGATACCGAAAGCAAGATCAAGGGCTTCGGCTTCGGCGCCGACGATTACATGACCAAACCCTTCCATCGCGAAGAACTGGTGGCGCGGATCCATGCGATCATCCGCCGGTCCAAGGGCCATGCGCAGTCGGTGATCCGCACCGGCCATATCAACGTCAATCTGGACGCCAAGACCGTGGATGTCGACGGGCTGCCCGTGCATCTGACCGGCAAGGAATATCAGATGCTTGAGCTTCTGAGCCTTCGCAAGGGCACGACACTGACGAAGGAGATGTTCCTCAACCATCTCTATGGCGGCATGGACGAGCCGGAGCTGAAGATCATCGACGTCTTCATCTGCAAGCTGAGGAAGAAGCTG